>JANMYC010000422.1:0-2201 GCA_031381715.1 Saprospiraceae bacterium | reverse complement strand
CGGATACTATTTTAATATTGATTTCAGACCTTTTTGAGGGTGGAAGTGCCGAGTCAATGCTTAAAAAAGCATACTCTATCAAGCAATCTGGGGTGAATTTTATCACACTTTTGGCATTGAGCGATGAAGGGAAACCTTCTTATGATAAAAATATTGCTTCTAAATTGAGTGCTATGGATATTCCAACTTTCGCCTGCACACCCGATAGATTCGCTGATTTAATGGCATCTGCTATTCAAAATACTGCTTTTAGTGCTTAGTGCTTGAAACTGGATTTACCAAGCACTAAGCACTATAATTTTATCTTCTTCAATCTATCCATTTCTTTTTTATTCTCGCGCTCTTTGATGGTCGCTCTTTTATCGTATGATTTTTTACCTTGAGCCAGCGCAATTTCTAATTTTGCAATGCCTCTTTCATTAAAATAAATGCGATACGGTACAATTGTAAAACCCTTTTCACTCACACGACGCAAGAGTGTCTTCAATTCAGCACCCCTCAGTAAAAGCTTCCTCAATCGGCGAGCCTCATGGTTGTAAATATTACCTTGAGAATATTCTGCAACATACAGGCTTTTAACATATAACTCCTCTCCTACAAAATAGCAAAATGCATCATTCAAGTTTGCCATGCCTTCCCGCAATGCCTTCACCTCTGTACCTTGAAGCATAATACCTGCTTCGTACTTTTTTACAAAATAGTATTCGTACTCTGCCTTCCGATTTACTATTTCCGCACTCTTAAACCTTTTCTTTTTATCCGACATATATTAAAATTAGTCTTTTCAATATTCATAAATCCTTATTTGCTCACCCCCTCAGTATTTTAAGCTCAAAATGCATTTTTAAGTAGTTGGGCTAAAATAAACGTGGTTTTCTTTCTGAGTCGGCTATCAAAATTATAGAAAACACTCCGCTGCGCTCCGCATTTTCTATAATTTTAAGCCCGACAGAAAACCACGTTTATTTTCATACGCCTACTTACAACCATTTTTTCTTTTTAAAATATATTAATTGTAAAACCGCAATCAATATCATCACTCCCCATAAAATAAAATACCCTTTTTCATGATGTAACTCTGGTAAAATATCAAAATTCATCCCATAAATACCCGCTAAAAAGGTCAAAGGAATAAAAATAGCGGATACAATAGTAAGCACTTTCATGACATGATTCGCCTTATTGGACACTTCTGCGTGGTACAAATCATTCAAGTTATTCAACATATCCCTTTGGCTTTCTATTATTTCAATAACGCGCTGCACGTGGTCATACAAATCACGAGCAAAAATAGTTGTGCCTTTTTCCACAAAATTACTATCCTCTCTCATGAAACGCCCGACTACATCCCTCAAAGGCATTGCTACTCGTTTTATTTCCGAAAGTTGACGTTTTATTTTATAAATTTCATTCCTTGCCGAGGTATCAAAATTAACTAAAATTTGGTTTTCAATTCCATCTATTGATTCCTCTGTTTTATCTAAAATAACAAAATACTGGTCAACAATGCTATCAATCAACGTATAAGTCAAATAATCAGCGCCTTTTTGCCTGATTTTACCCATGCTCATATTGAGCCGTTCTCTTATATTTGAGAATAAATCATCCTCATCCTCCTGAAAAGTAATCAAAAAATCTTTATTAAAAAAGAACGCAATTTGTTCATTATAAAATCCTTGCTGAGTATCATTAAAACGCAATGCTCTTACTATCAAAAAAATGCCATTGTGGTAGTCCTCCCATTTAGGTCGTTGGGCAGTATTCAAGATATCTTCCAATGCTAATGGATGTAAATGAAACGTATGCCCAATATGCTCCACAAGTGCTACATCATTCAAGCCTCTTACATCATACCAAGTGACCACCCCATCAGTAGGAAGCTGGTCGCACTCCATTCCTTTCAATAATTTCTCTGATATAATACTTTCATTATATGACATTAAAGTAACATCTGGATTCATCACATGAGTGTCACCAGTATAGACCAATGTGCCCGGTGGCAATCCTGTCTTCCCTTTCCGTTTCTTTTTATTTCTTGACATAGATAATCAATGTAACTTACACCTATTAGAACAAATGTTCTATTTTATAAATTTCATTCCTTGCCGAGGTATCAAAATTAACTAAAATTTGGTTTTCAATTCCATCTATTGATTCCTCTGTTTTATCTAAAATAACAAAATACTGGTCAACAATGCTAT
>JANMYC010000326.1:0-7829 GCA_031381715.1 Saprospiraceae bacterium | reverse complement strand
TTTGCGGGTAAAAATTTCGGATATTACTCCATTTCAGCGAATAGCACCGTAGATAAAGAACCCCTCAGTAAAGATTGGGATATTGTCGCAACTCGCTATTATGGCTTGACACCCGACCAAAACGGTGTTTTACAAAGCTATCCACTCACGGGTATTTTGCAAAATGACGGGGTTAGAGTTGCAAAAGTTACCAAAAGAGATACTTCCATTGATACCTTCAACAATCTCAATTATCTAAGCAGAATCAATATCATTGGCTCCGATTGGAAATCTTTTGACCAGATGGCTAATAAATGGAAATTAGCAGATTCAACTGCTTATTTCGTTAGAACCACAACTGGTAAAATATATAAAATGGTTTTCACCAATTTTGGCGGAAGCGCCAATGGGAATATGATTTTTACCCGTTCAGCCCTGCAAACTACCAGTGTAAAAGACCTCAATGACGGCATTTCATCATTGGCTATTTATCCAAATCCAGCAACTGATGGCAACATCACGTTGGTATATGACTTAGGTAAAAACGCACAAAATGTTGATATTCAATTGTTTAACATTGCAGGGCAAAGCGTCTTTACTCAAAAAATACCTTATACTGAGGGGTTGCAACAATTTGCGATGCCGCAATTAAACCTCAATTCAGGTATTTATTTTGCTCGCGTTTCAAGTGGAAACCAATCTTTAATTCAGAAAATAATAGTGAAATAATATTTTCAATTGTAAAACTTTGAAAAAGGCAAGTTGGTATATCCCTCCTTGCCTTTTTTATTTTAAAAACTCAAAAATACTGAGGGGTATAAAATTAAAATATCTAATTTTGGGTTTTAAATAGGCGTAAAGAAATAATCGACAATTTCTGTCGGGCTTAATATTATAGGAAATACGGAGCAAAGCGGAGAATTTCATATAATTTTGAGAGCATACTTAAAAAAGAGATTGTCGATTATTTTAGCCAAACTACATAATAAAGAACTAATTCACCTCTAAATAAATACAATTTTGGAATTTCGATTCAACCTAACCCGCGACTTGGTGTTTTTTGATGTAGAAACCACGGGGCTCAATGTCATTCGTGACCGCATCCTTCAAATTGCATTGGTCAAATACACCACAAAAAGCCCGGACCCAGTAGAGTTAACCCTACTCATCAACCCAGGCGTGCCCATTTCAGAGGAGTCAATGTCGATTCATGGCATCACGCCGAAAGATTTGGCTAATAAGCCCACGTTCGCTCAAGTTGGCAAGCAGTTGAATGATTTTATTGGGAATGCGGATTTGGCGGGCTATAATGCTGCCCGTTTTGACATTCCGATGCTGATGGAAGAGTTTGATAGAGTCGGAATCGAGTTTGATATTTCAAAAAGACGCATAATTGATGTTCAACGCATCTTTTATAAAATGGAGCCCCGCACGCTCAAGGCTGCCCTCCGTTTTTATTGTCAAAAAGAATTGGAAGACGCCCACGATGCCCTCGCCGATGTGAGAGCCACGGTTGATGTTTTCAGGGGTCAATTGCAGCATTATGAAGGCAAAAATCTCTTGGACGAAAACGCCAATGAAATAGTAGAGCCAATTAAAAACGATATGCAGGTTCTCCACGATTTCACCAATGACCTTAAAATGGTGGACGCTACTCAAAAATTAAAATACGATATGAACGGAAAAATCGTTTTTAATTTTGGAAAGTACATTGGGCAGCCCGTGATTGACGTTTTTTTAAAAGATAAGCAATATTACCACTGGATTTTGGAAAAAGAATTCTCTGCTCAAGTGAAAAATACCGTGAAAAATTTGATGAAAGAATATGAAAAAAATAAGAAATAATACTATTCCTTTTTTCGGCATTTCACTCATATTATTTTGCCAATTTTTAAACAGTTGTCAGCAGCCAACTTTGGGCTGTTTGGATGTAAAAGCGACTAATTTTGATGTGACAGCGAGTGACCAATGCACTGATAATTGTTGTTCTTATCCCTTTTTAAAATTGCAAGTTGACCACCTTTGGGGCACTGAAAAATTTAGTTTAAATAAAAAATACAAATTTGGAACGGACAGCATCGAATTTTTAAGTTTCCAGATGTATCTATCTGATTTTCAACTCACTACAAGTACCAATAAAATCACAACTGTTATTGATAGCGTGGCTCTTTTTCAAATAAAAGATACCATAAAAGCCCTCAGCAATTTTACTTTAATGGGTAAAAACAACGGTTTTGAATTCAATATTGGCAAATTCGATAAGCCGGATAAATACTCAAAAGTGAAATTTCAAGTAGGTTTAAATGATATAGTCAATAAAACGGTGGCGTCTAAAATGCCACCAAGCAGCCCCCTCAGTATAAAAGCTGATTCGATGTATTTAAATGCTTCAAATACCTATATTTTCAATAAATTAGTCATCGCCCGTAAGAATACAAAAGATACGCTTCAGTTATTCATTACCACACCTTCTACAATTGACCTGAGTATTGTAAAAACTCTGTCATTTACTGAGGGGTTCGATGCCGCTATTCCATTGAAAATCAATTACTTACAGTTTTTAAACGGCGTTGACCTTTCAAAGCCACAAAACGATATTAAAGCAAAAATCGTTAGTAATACAGTGGCGGCTTTTAGTATTCAATAATCGCTTTTTATCATTAAAACAGTATTAATAGATTTTACTTACCACAAAGAACACAAAGAAACACAAAGAATTTCTTAGATTTCTAAAAGTAAGTTCTTTGTGCTTCTTTGTGCTTCTTTGTGTTCTTTGTGGTAAGTAAAATGCACAGTAATATTCATTAAAACCTTTAAAAATGAAACATCTTTTGCCTATTTTACTCGTTTTAGGAATCCTTTCAACCGCCTCAAAATGTAAGAATGATGTAACGCCATTGGGCAAAATTGCCTTAAATTTTAAAGCCAAATTCAATGATTTACCTTTGGTTATGAATCAAGTGTATGACTATAATGGTAAAAAGTTGCGGATTACGAAATTGAGCTTTTATCTGTCATCTACGCTTTTTCAGCCAACAAACCTTGAAAATCCTATACAGGTTTCCAGCATTTTAAAAGCAGATCTAACAGATATAGATACTGAACTAAAAGCTAATGAAGGTGTTACTACCAAATTAATATATGCTCAGGATTCATATTCCAAATTAAGCACTAACATAGGTGTCAGCCAAACGCTCAATGCAAAAAAACCCAAAGACTTCGATTCCTCAAATCCTCTCTCCAATGCAGGTGATTATTGGGATGCTTGGAATAGTTATATTTTTACAAAATTAGAAGGCACTTTGGATAAAGACGGTGATGGAAAATTTGAAACGGGTATTACACTGCATACAGGCGGAAATGAGGTTTATACACCCTTGAATTTCACAAAATCTTTCTCAATTACTGAGGGGGTAACGACTCCACTCAATTTTGAACTCAATGTCAATAAACTCATAGATGGCATTGATTTAGCCACCGTTAATTCAACGCATCAGACGGGAGATTTGCCGACGATGAAAAAATTTATAGGAAATTTTAGCAATGCACTCATTTTAAAATAAGACATTCAGCATGAAGAAAATTTTATCATTATTTATAATCCTAACGCTTATCATCGCTTCATGTGGAGATGATAAAAATATTGACATAATTGATGATAATGATTTGACAAATATTGCCCACTCTCCCAAGAGTTTTGAGTTAAAAATCCCCGCTAATTTCCCTAAAATGGACATTCCTGCCGATAATCCAATGACCGTAGAAGGCATTGACTTAGGCAGGCGGCTTTTTTATGACCCTATTTTATCCAGAGATAGTACACTTTCGTGTTCGGGTTGTCATTTGTCAAAGGCGGGTTTCACAGATAATTTTGCTACCAGCAAGGGCGTAGATGGCATCAACGGCACGCGCAGCTCCATGTCTTTAGAAAATATTGGATTCGTGAATAAAGGTCTTTTTTGGGATGGTCGAGTGATAACGCTCGAAGAACAGGCCCTTTTACCCATTGAAGACCCCGTAGAAATGCACAATATTTGGGAAAAAGCCGTTGTAAAACTGCAAAAACACAAGGATTATCCCACTCTTTTCAGAAAGGCATTCAATATTTCAACTAAGACTGAAATCAGTAAAACGCACGTTGTCAAAGCAATTGCCCAATTTGAAAGGACTTTAATCAGCGGCAATTCTAAATTTGACAAGATTTATAAGCGCGAAGAGTATTTCACCGATGATGAATTGACGGGTTTTGAGCTCTTTTTCAATGCTTCGGGTGCGCCTGATGCTCAATGCGGGCATTGCCATGCTTCTCCTTTTATGAATAGCAATGATTATTTTAATAATGGTTTGGATAGTTCGAAAACGCTCAGAGATTTTAAAGATTTAGGGCGAGGAAGTTTCACAGGAAAGCTCTTCGATAATGGTAAATTTCGCGCTCCTACCCTTCGCAATATCGAGTTGACGGCACCATACATGCACGATGGACGTTTCAAAACCTTAGAAGAAGTGGTTGAGCATTACGCTTCAGGAGGGCATTATGCCGATAATATAGACCCTTTTATTCCTCAAATAAAGGATATAAAACTCAGTGCCAAACAAAAAAGACAGATAATTCTTTTCATGAAAACGCTCACAGATACCAGTTTTACCAATAATCCAGCGTTTCAGAATCCGTTTAAATGATTTGTTAGATTTCAGATTCCAAATTTCAGATTCCAAATTTCAGAATTAACGCTTGGAATTTGAAATTTGGAATCTCAAACCTGCCGGCCGGCAGGCAGGTCTGAAATTCAAAACCCCTCAGTATCCGCAAACTTTATGAGTATTTCAGCCGTTTGTGAAAAATCGGAGGCAGGGACTTCAATAGAATGCTTTATGGGCGTAATATTATTATCGAAAGCGTAGGTATATGTTTTATCGTAATATTTCAAAGCCATTGCCGCAGCCGTTTCAAAATCACCGTTTTCGATATATTCAACCACCTTTTTGATATTTTCAGAGCCAATTTTAGCTTCTATTTTTTTAAAAGACAAAATCAAATCCTCTTTGGAGTTTTGAGTATAAATATTCACCGATTGCTCTACCCTTTTTGAAAAAGGCACTTCAATATGTATCAAAGGCGAGCGTTTTATCTGATTCCAAAAGCCCTGTGGGATATAAATAGAACCAATACTTCTACTTTCATTTTCAACCCAAACCCGCTTATTTGGGTTCATTTTACGGATAATTTCGTATAAATTATTCTCAAATTGCTCCACAGTCGGCTGCACTTCTTCACCAATCCAACCAAATGCCGAGCCTTTATGATTCGCCAAACCTTCTAAATCGATGACTTGTTCGCCTTTTTCTTTTAATTCCTGTAAAATAGCGGTTTTACCACTGCCCGTTTTACCACCTAAAACGACAATTTTGAGATGGTGATTTTCAAATTGATTTAAAATGTATTGACGATAATTTTTATAACCACCGTCCAAGGTTACAACGTCAAAGCCCGCAAATTGCATCAACCATGCCATCGAGCCACTTCTTTTACCGCCACGCCAGCAGTGTATCAGCAGTTTTTTATCGGGTGCCCATTTGGTTACTTTTTTCACAAAACCCGCCATTTTAGGTCCCACAAATTCCAAACCCTTCGTTAAAGCCACCTCGGGCGACACTTGTTTATATACAGTGCCGACTTTAGCTCGTTCTTCATTATTAAAAAGTGGCAAACTGAGTGCATTGGGTATGTGCGCATGTGCATACTCGGCAGGCGATCGAACATCAATAAAAACGCGGTCATCAAGGTGTTCCCAAAGTTCTGAAGTCGTAATTTTTTTCATGGAGGCGAATATAAGAACTTTGGATTAAAGATGTAAGATTTAAGACTAAAGATGTGAGATGTGAGATGTAAGATGTAAGATTTAAGACTAAAGATGTGAGATGTAAGATTTAAGACTAAAGATGTGAGATGTGAGACTTTAGATTAAAGATGTATGATTAAAGATTTAAGATGTAAGATGTGTAAGATTGGACTTGCCAATATCTTTAATCTTACATCTTAAATCTTACGTCTTAGATCTTACAAAATTAAGGGCAAAAAAAAACCCGCAGAGAACTTCTACGGGTAACGAAACGAATTTTACAATTCTTTAACCAAAACTTACACACATATATTAATAAGCGAATACCATGCCAAATATTAGATTTTAAAATAATTATTAATTTTTTTTAATAAAATTTTTATTCGTAATACGTTTTTTTCATTTTTCGATAAAAAACGTGCTTTGAGGATAATTAATGAGCTTAAAAAAGTTGTAAGCCTGTTTCAAAACTTACCTTTGCGGAGTTTGTTCTGAATAATCACTCTCTCAACAGGCATTTAAAAATTAAAATTTATGAATATTTCAAATATCTCTTTTTCAGAATTGCCGATGCTTGCCAAAATGGATAAAGCATACGCTGAACAAGACCCCACTCTTCGCCCATTTTATAAATATCCAACAACTTTGGCGTCATTTCAAGATGTCATAGCCGATAAATCTAAGGAACTTACTAATCGAGAAGTCCTTGTTTCTACTTTAAAAAGGCAATATTCAGCCTTTGATACGGAATCCGTAGCCAATTCTCAAATTGAAAAATTATCCCAATCCAATACTTTTACGGTCACAACGGCGCATCAGCCGAGCCTTTTTACGGGACCATTGTATTTCATTTATAAAATTTGCTCTACTATAAATTTGGCTAAGAGACTGAATGAAACTTATCCAGACAATCAATTTGTTCCCGTTTTCGTTATTGGTGGAGAAGACCATGATTTTGAAGAGGTCAATTATATCAATATTTTTAATAAAAAACTGTCTTGGAATCGTTCTGAAAATGTTGACCCCGACAAATTCGGGGGAAATCTCGATGAAATCGGGAAGGGGGGTGCAGTTGGGATGATGAAAACGGATTCCCTTCAAGTCATTTTAGCGGAATTAAAATCCATATTGGGCACCAGTGAGCGTGCGCAGGAAATTTTTAACATTATTGAAAAGTGCTATACACAACATACTCTTTATCAAGATGCTACGCAACATTTGTTGCATGAGTTATTCGGTGAATATGGTTTAGTCGTTTTAAATATGAATGATGCAGATTTGAAACGGCTTTTTATACCCATCATAAAACGTGAAATTTCGGAGCAACCTTCCAAGGCTTTCGTTGAAAAAACGCAGAGGGAATTGGACAAGCTCGGTTTTAAATCGCAAGCCTTTCCACGGGAGATTAATTTGTTTTATTTAAAAGAAAATCTAAGGGAACGCATCGTCTTTGAAAATGGAATTTATAAGGTTTTAAATACCCATTACCAATGGAATTCATTAGCGGAAATTTTAAATGAAGTGGACGAGGCTCCTCAGTATTTTAGCCCAAATGTGGTTTTACGCCCTTTGTATCAAGAGCTTGTTTTGCCTAATTTGGCGTACATCGGCGGTGGTGGCGAATTGGCTTATTGGCTCGAAAGAAAAGAGCAATTTGAGTATTTTGGAGTAAATTTTCCAATGCTCGTTAGGCGCAATTCGGTTTTATGGTTAGATAAAGGGAGTATTGATAAAATGGAAAAATTAAACATACAACTCCTTGATTTAGTACAAGATACGGATATTTTAATAAAACAATACGTTTCAAAAATTTCGACTACCCCCCTCAGTATGGCTGACGAAAAAACGAAAATTGAAGCCATTTTTAACGATATTGTTTCAAAAGCAATTTCGATAGACCCGACTCTTGAAAAGACGGTTTTAGCCGAAAAAACCAAGCAGATTCAAGCCATTGAAATGATTGAAAGCAGACTGATGAAAGCTGAAAAACAGAAAAATGAAACCACGCTC
>JANMYC010000268.1:0-9325 GCA_031381715.1 Saprospiraceae bacterium | reverse complement strand
GGGATAGGAACACGAGCGCACCAATTCGCCATCCACGTGCAGGGAACACGCGCCGCACATGGCTTGTCCGCACCCGAATTTGGTGCCTTTCAGTTTGACTTCATCTCGGACGACCCAAAGCAAGGGCATATCAGGGTCAACATCCACCGAAGTAGGTTTATTATTGATGAAAAGATTCAATTTCATTGTTTATTTTTTCAAATTTTAATAAAAAACAGGTCTGTACTGAGGGGGTCAATTAGTTGGTATAGCGGCGCCATTATCCAACCATTCTTTTAAAACAGTGCGCCATTCTTCCAGTTCAACGGGTGGTTTACTGCGTCCTTCCCCCGGATTCCAAGCCCATAAAACCAGCGAATCACTGCTCATGTGCTTCACCAAATCTTGAGGCGAACGCCCGCCGTTTTGCGTTTTATCCAAAAGCCGCTTGGCAATTTCGTTATCTGGAAGCCCAAACCACCCCATCGTTTTGGGGGCAACACTCCAATGCGGTGCACCAGGGACATTGGAATAAACATTGTTTTCAGTATGGTGACAAGTTCCACATTTTTGAACCGCACCTCCGATATTGGCAACGCCCCTGCTCACGCCAAAAGGATGCGTGCGTTGTGCATCACCTTGTCGGGGAATATCCGCGGTCGGGTGGCAATTGATACAACGAGGGCTTTTCAATACCGTTAAAATAGTGGAAAAAGCCTTTAAAGATTTTTCTTTATCGGCTAATACTGAGGGGTCTGGCCTATCAGTTTTAAGCGAAGTTTTATCATTAAAAGCTGATAAACCAATGGTGAATACGATGGCTAAAATGGGTAAAAAGATTCGGAGTTTTTTCATGTCTTTGTTTTCGTTTAAATAGATTCATTATTTCTTTCAAAAAAATCATACCGTTATCATATCCCAAATCATATCTATGCCTTTATCAATAATGTCTTGCGAGTTCTCATTAGGATTGTGTTGCAAATATTGATAAATGCCGAAAATGTGATTGCTCACAATTGAAACCACAAAATTCATCGGTAGAAGTTTTAAAAAACCCGCCTTTTGCCCGTTTTCAATCAAATCTACGTGCAGTTGCATATACTTTTGCGTTTTTTCGAGTGGTACTTGTTCTGCAAAAGGTGAAAAGTAAATCTGTTGGATATAATAAAACTTTTGCGGATTCGCCATTGCCCAATGCGTCGTTTGAGCAATTAAGGTTTTCGCTTTTTCCTCAACATCTATAATAGAATCAACGGCAAGATGTAAATAATCATTCAATTCACTTTTTACACTATCATAAAGAGCTAAAATGAGGTCATCTTTTGTCTTAAAATAATGAAAAAGGGTGCCATTAGAAACCCCCGCTTCACTCGCAATTTTACTTGTCGGTGTACCATGAAAACCGTATTCCACAAAAAGTTTTAAAGCCGCAGCCAGTATATTTTCTCTCTTATCCATTATAATGAGTATCAAGTAGTAAGTAGTGAGACGATTAATGCGTTGAAAATCAAATAGTTATTTAAATTTATCAATTTAGACTGACTAATCACTCTACAAAAGTAAATTAATATTATTATAATTGCAAATTATTGCAACTCCGCATGTGGACAAAATTATTTATCATTGTGTTCTAACCACACAACTAATATAATGTGGTTTTAAAAAATATCTTAATAAATGATTTTGTCCAATCACTTAGGAATGAAGTAATCTAATAAACAACAAGTAAAAATGACAAAACGATTTATATTCTTCTTTTTCATTGGACTTGTTATAAATGCTTCCAGCCAATCCGTGACAATTTCATCAGGTTCGGTGAAGCGTTTTAATAATTTTAACTCAAAATATATAACCTCTCGAACAGTAGATGTTTGGCTTCCAAATGGCTATAACACTAAATTAAAATACGCCGTTTTGTATATGCACGACGGGCAAATGCTGTTTGATTCCACTCAAAATTTGAATCATAAAGAGTGGCGCGTGGATGAAACGATGGGGCGTTTGATAGCTGAAAAGCGGATTAAAAACTGTATCGTCGTGGCTATTCATAACACCAAAGCCCGCCACGCGGAATATTTCCCACAGAAACCTTTTGAAAGCCTGCCCCTCTCCTACCGAGACAGCCTTTTGAATTATGCTCGACAAAATTCTAAAACAGGCTTATTCCCCGATAAAGTACAATCCGATAATTACTTGAAATGCATCGTTTTTGAATTAAAACCCTTCATTGACAAGCAATTCTCTACTTTATCTAATCGGGAAAATACCTTTATTGCGGGGTCAAGCATGGGTGGTTTGGTTTCGATGTATGCCATTTGTGAGTACCCCTCAGTATTTGGCGGTGCTGCCTGCCTTTCTACCCATTGGATAGGAACACTGGAAGTGACACAACGCATTCCCGATACTTTTATGGCGTATCTAAAAGACTGTCTGCCTTCGCCCAAAACCCATAAAATCTATTTTGACCACGGCACAACTACTTTAGATAGCTTTTATCCACCTTTTCAAAAACAAGCCGATGCGATTATGCTGTCAAAAGGTTTTACTCCCAAAAACTGGATAACTAAGGTTTTTAAAGGCGATAATCACAGTGAAAAATCTTGGGCAAAGCGATTGGATATTCCCTTGGTATTTTTATTGGGTAAAAATTAAATGCTATAAAACAGTTTGCGATAGTTCAAAGGATATTATTTTGCAGTATGATTTTTACATTGAAAATATTTTAAAATGAAAAATATACTTGACCAACCCTATCAACTTCCACAAGAAGCTATCGATTTTTTTCAAAAAAATCGCTTTATCAAACTTAAAAATGTGTTTGATGCTGAAACATTGGCTTATTATGGCGATAAAATCAGTGAAAAAGTCGTAGAATTGAATAAGAACGACAAGCCTCTCGACCAGCGCGATACCTATGGCAAAGCGTTTTTACAAATTTTCAATCTTTGGCTGCAAGATGAAACGATAAAAGAATTCGTTTTCAGCAAACGCCTCGCAAGAATTGCCGCTGAACTCATGCAGACTGAGGGAGTGCGGATGTATCACGATCAAGCGCTCTACAAAGAAGGGGGCGGCGGCATTACCCCTTGGCACGCTGACCAATACTACTGGCCCCTCAGTACCGACAAGACCATCACGGCTTGGATTCCTTTGCAAGCTGTTCCGCTTGAAATGGGTCCACTTGAGTTCAGCGCAGGCAGCCATGTGATTGTGGAAGGGAGAGAGTTAGCCATTGGCGACGAAAGCGAAGTTTTAATCCAAAAAAAACTGCGAGTTACGGATTTTAAACACGTTATTGAGTCTTTTGATTTGGGCGAAGTGAGTTTTCATTCGGGCTGGGTTTTTCATCGGGCAGGGGCCAATCAGACCAACGACATGCGCAAAGTAATGACCGTTATTTTTATGGATCGAGACATGATTTTGCAAGAGCCCGAAAACGAAAATCAAGTGAATGATTGGAATACGTGGTGCCCGGGGGCGACTATTGGGGAAGTGATTGATTCGCCGTTAAACCCTGTTATGTGGGAGAAATAATAAAATGACTTTTTAGAAATATAAATTTCGCTATTTCGCTAAAAATGTATTAAAAACACCACATTTGTCGAGTTAAAAAAGACAAGAAGTAAAATATGAAAAAAATAATAGTAGTAGCGGGCGCAACTGGCAATCTGGGAGAACGCATTGTTCATGCTTTACTTGAAAGAGGAGCTGAAGTCAGAGCCATTGTGCGGGAAAGTAGCGATATGGGAAAGGTCAACCGACTTGAGCAATTGGGAGCACAGGTATTTAAGGTAAATATGATGGATGTGGAAGCCGTGTCCAAAGTATGCCTTGGGGCTGATTGCGTTGTATCTGCTTTGGCGGGTTTGCGTGAGGTGATAATTGATACTCAAAAAATATTGTTGGATGCCGCCATTGCAGCAGGCGTGCCTCGATTTATTCCCTCCGATTATTCCCTGGATTTTACTGAGTTTTCGGATGGTGAAAACCGCAACTTAGATTTAAGAAGGGAATTTCATCAATATCTTGATAAAACACCCATTTCAGCCACCACCATTTTCAACGGGGCTTTTATGGATATGCTCACCAATGAAATGCCACTCATTCTTTTTAAACAAAAACTCGTCCTTTATTGGGGTAATGCTGACCACTGCATGGGTTTCACGACTGTAGCCGATACCGCTATTTTCACAGCAAATACGGCGCTTGACTCATCCACGCCTCGTTATCTCCGCATTGCGGGTGAACAAATAAGCCCACGTGAGATAAAAACCGTTGTGATGGATGTTACAGGCCAAAATTTTCGTCTATTCCGTCCAGGTGGTTCGGGCTTGTTAGGAATCATTATTAAGATTGCCCGTACATTTGCACCCGCTGAAAAAGAGCTTTATCCTGCTTGGCAAGGCATGCAATACATGCACAATATGATAGATGAACGATCCAATATAGATAGACTTGACAACGAACGCTATCCAAATATGCGTTGGACGCGGGTTAAAGATGTGCTTTTGAAACATCAAAATGAGAATACTTAAAAAAGTGGTTTACCTCCTCAGTATTTCACCCCTAAAAATGGTTTTTATATACAAAAGCCATTTTTTTAAATAAAATAGTTGACAAAATCAACTATTTTATTTTACCTTCGCCTCATGAAGCAAGAGCAAATAGAAGACATCCGAAATTTTAATCGATTTTATTCAAAAGTGATTGGACTTTTGGATAAAACGTACTTAAAAAGCGCATATTCCATTGCAGAAGTACGGGTTTTATGTGAAATAAGCTGTGATGCAACCCTTACTGCCAATGATATTTTAGCTACCCTTGGATTGGATAAAGGGTATCTAAGTCGCATTTTAAAGTCTTTTGAAAAAAAGAAATTGATTACCAAAGAACGCTCAGCTACAGATGGGCGGGTCATGTATTTGAAACTGACCCAACTGGGGCGACTTGAATTTGAAAAACTGGATAAAGGTGCTGCGGCACAAGTCAATCAAGCATTTGGCGGACTTTCAGAAGCGGATTATAACACGCTTATTGAATCTATGAAAACGATTAAAACCATTCTAATTAAAAAATAACCCGATGCAAAAAGTGAAAATTATAGTTGCTCAAGACGCTGAGCAGTTTGAAGAAGGTAAAAAATTGATGTTGGAATATGCCGAAACGTTGGGTTTCAGCCTGTGCTTTCAAGGTTTTGATGGAGAATTAGCGAATTTAGATACCATTTATGCCCAACCAAAAGGCATTTTATTGCTTTTAGAAAATGAGTTAAAACACTATAACGGTTGTGTCGGCATCAAATATATTGCTGAGGGAACGTGTGAACTCAAAAGGCTATATGTACAACACACATTAAAGGGTCAAGGTTTTGGTAAAAAATTACTCCACGAAGCATTCAAATATGCCCAAAAATTAGGTTATAAAAAAATGGTGTTAGACACCCTGCCGACAATGAAAACAGCCATTTCCATGTATGAAAAAGAAGGTTTTAAACAAATTGCACCATATTACAATAACCCTGTTGAAGGCGCACTATTTTTTGAAAAAGTATTGGACAAAGAAAATAATTCTTTAGATTATTCACAAGATGAATTTCAGCATATTTTAGAAAAAACAACTGAATTAATCATAAAACAGTATGAAAAAATAGATACCATAAAGGGTTTTAATGTCCAATCGCAAGAAGAAGTGGCGGCTTGGTTTGATGAAAAATTACCTTTATCGGGGATGGATATTGACCCACTTTTTCAAGAAGTGCAACATAAGGTGATTGACAGTGCTACCGGCAATCTTGGTACGAATATGTACGCTTATGTGATGTCGGGTGGCAATCAAATGTCCACGATTGCAGAATTGATTATGTCCACCGTCAATCAAAATAATACCAAATGGCATTTAGCACCTGCCATGACGGAGATTGAAAAACGAGTGATTGCTTGGACGGCTGAAATGATTGATTTCACTCCCGAAGCGGGTGGCGCAATGGTTAGCGGTGGTTCAGAAGCCAATCTTGCGGGCTTGACGGTGGCACGAAATATCTTTTTTAAAAAATTTGACATCAAGCGCAACGGGCTTTTTGGATTAAAACCTTTCACGCTTTATTGTTCCACTGAAACCCATAATTGCACCGATAAAAGCATCGCTCTCTTGGGCATAGGCACGAATAATATCCGTAAAATAAGCACAAATGCGGATTTTACTATCAATATTGACGCTTTAGACGCTCAAATCATGGCTGACATTGAAGCAGGTTTTATGCCTTTCTGCATTGTTGGCAACGCTGGCACGGTCAATACTGGTGCTATTGATGACTTGATGGCGCTTTCTGAAATTGCTAAAAAGTATCAAATCTGGTTTCATATTGATGGGGCTTATGGCGGCTTGGCTTCTTCCCTACCTTCTTTAAAAACACAGTATAAAGGGATTGAAAATGCAGATTCTATCGCCCTCGATTTTCATAAATGGCTATATCAACCCTTTGAAATTGGTTGTGTTTTGGTGCGGAATTGGAGCATTATGCGTGAAACCTATTTCAAACAAGCCGATTATTTGGATACGCAATTGGAGGGAAAAACGGCTCGTTTGGAATTCAATGAGCATTATTTTCAGCTTTCTCGCAATGCCAAAGCCTTTAAAGTGTGGCTTTCTGTCAAAGCGTATGGTTTTTCACGCATCCAAGAAATGATTCAAAAAGACATTGATTTGACCCATTATTTGGCTGATTTGATAACAAAATCCCCAGATTTTGAGTTAAAATCAATATCTCATTTGGCAGTCGTTTGTTTTAGATACAAAGGTAATTTTACGGATGAAAAGGATATTACTGACATCACTCAAAAGCTCATTCCTGCGCTTGAAGCCGACGGACGGGTTTTCATCACGGGTACGAAGCTCAATAATGCGTTTGTACTGAGGGGGTGTCTGATTAACCACCGAAAACAAAAAGCATCGGTTGAATATTTGCTGGGCGTGATTCGTGATGTGGCTGCCAAATTTTAAATCATTGCATCACTAGTGTCCGGTTAAGAAAAATAAAACCTTTATAATCACTTGTAAATGAGTAAGTTATAAAGGTTTTTAACAGGAACGAATTGAATTAAAATCACTTTTTTTAGGTTTAATCATGCACTTTTTGATGAAAATTTAACGATTTTCGTACATTTTAAAAATAGTTTTTACATAAAATAGTCCGTATAAACAATTGATAATCAATTAGTTATAAGCGGACACTAGTGTCATTGCATTTTAAAACCAACACAAATGACCATAAAAAATAGCACAATTGAGGATATTGATATGATATTCGAGATGTACAATAAAGCAATTGCCTATCAAAAAAAGGTTTTTAACAAGCAGTGGCTGGGTTTTGAAAGGGATTTGATTGAATCTGAAATTAGAGAAAATCGACAATGGAAAATCGTTATGGGCGGGGAAGTAGCGTGCATATTTGCCATCACTTTTAACGATGCCGTCATTTGGAAAGAAAAAGACCAACAGCCTTCAATTTACATACTGTACCCTACTATTTTTTAGTTGTTGTAGAATAAACATACAAGAAAGCGGAACTTTGAGTTGCGAAACAAAAAAGCCCCGCTTCTCATATGTTAAAACTTGTTATCAGTTCAGTATCAGAGTACTTACAATATGTTGAAATAGTAAGCCATTTATCGCGTCAAAAGATGTTGGTTCAGACGCTTATGGCGATGTTAAAAAGTCGTTCAGTGGTTTTATCTGAATTGGCAGTTCACCTCAATGATAAGGTAAAAACGGCATCAAATGAGACGCGACTTCAAGATTTTTTCAGAGAAGTTGCATTTGATTATAAAGCAACAGCCCGATTTTTGTACAGTTTTTTACAAACCCAGAAAGGCGAAAAAATACGATTAAGTATAGACCGCACCGAATGGGATTTTGGCGAACAACAGACGAACATACTGATGGTTATTGCCACAAAAGGTTGCTACACAGTTCCCTTATATTGGGAAATGTTGGACAATAAAAGTGGTAACTCCAACACTGAGAACCGAATAGATGTTATACAAAAGTGTATTGATTTAATCGGCGCACAGAATATTGGTTTATTAGTCGGTGACCGTGAATTTATTGGTCATAAATGGCTTAAATACTTGAAAGACAATAAGATACCTTTTTGTTTTCGCATCCCTAAAAGCCATTTAATTGAAACGGAGGGTGGTCAAATTTACAAGGCTGAAACCCTTTGGCAAATGCGTAAAAATACCGTCACTAAAATTGAATTTAAACAATGCCTTATTGATGGTGTTTGGGGAAGTGCCAGAATTTCAGCAGATGCAAAAGGTGATTTATTATTCCTCTTTGGCTCTGTAAAACCTGACTTCTTAGACCAACTTTATAAGAAACGCTGGACTATTGAAACCCTTTTTCAAGCCTTTAAATCAAGAGGGTTTAACTTAGAAGCCACCCATTTAAAATCTAATGACAGGCTGAAAAAATTAGTCGCAATTGTCAGTATGGCTTATGCTTTTTGCACCGCTTTAGGTGTTTTTATACATGAAAAAGAAAAACCCATTAAAGTCAAAAATCATAAACGTAAAGCTAAAAGTTTTTTTCGCTATGGTTTAGATTTTATTCGGGATGCTTTTAAATTTGACTATAAATATCAACACCAGTGGATAGATATTTTTAAGCAATTTATCAAATTATTATTCGTAAATAACTCATTTTCAACTACTTAAAAAAATAGTAGGGTACAGTATACTACAAATAAACACTTTAATCTATGAAGATAAGTTGACTGTACATTTTTTTTTATTTTTTATACCAAATACCTTGCTCAATTTATGTTTTATTGTTATGTGTTAAGAGTTTTTTCAAAAAGAAGAGACCTCATAGTACGGTTTAGGTACTAAAAGGTCTCAGAAGTAATCATATTTATTTGTTTTGAAATGAAAATACAAAAAAATGTTTAAACATTGAAATATTTCTATAAAAAAACCGAGAAGCCACAAGCTAATCGGCTTAAATAAAAAATAAATACAAAAACTACACAAACTTTTTACAGTTTTTCAGAAATGCAAAGCTTTTAAACGTAATATTTTCCAAAAAGTGACCAGTGTTAAACTAGTCGACTTTTCTTGATAGGTCATAAAAACTCAACAAATAAATAACAATTGTTTTATTTAACAAGATTTTTACGCCACTTTATTGAATATTTTTTTAATGTATATTTGAAGATATCATCGCCCCCAAAAATTAATTTTAAAACATGTCTGAAAAAATAGAATAACGGTCAGTTTCCGTGTGCATTGATGGTAAAGAAGTCACTAATTCTTTGAGAGCTATTTCGAAGATGACATCTGAACTGTAC
>JANMYC010000254.1:0-6371 GCA_031381715.1 Saprospiraceae bacterium | reverse complement strand
CGGGCGAAGCAGGTGTGAAAACAGTATCGCCCAATACCGCATAATTGCCTCCCTTTTTGATGACTTCTATCGTTTTATTATCAATTATCTCCTTTTTTTCATTTAAAAAATAAACTTTCAAGGAGCGCATAGTTGGCGGTGTATAGTCTGCAACGGGGAATCCAAATAAAAGTGGATTTAGGGCATTATCGGTCTTCGTATCTCGGATTTCAAAATGTAAATGCTGCCCAAACGAATGTCCTTTATTACCCATCAAGCCAATCTCTTGACCCCTCAGTATTGGGAGCTCATTGGGCTGTAAAACAATATCTTGCTCGAAACTTTCTGATTCGTACTGTTTCCTTTTTAAAAAAGTATCAATTGTGAAATTGTATTTTTCAAGATGCGCATACAAAGTAGTGTACCCGTTCGGATGGGCGATGTACAAAGCCTGACCGTAGCCCCCTCCTCTTACACTGATGCGGCTCACATAACCTTCTGCTGCTGCATAGATGGGTTCATTGCTTAATTTTATACCCGGCGAGATGTCGATACCCGAGTGAAAATGATTCGCTCTTAATTCACCAAATGACCCGCTCAAAGACATGGCATGTGCCACTGGCGGCTGAAAATACCCTTTTGGATAATCTATCACAGGCTTAGGCGTAACAGGATCACTGAAAGAAGTAAAAATCAGAAATGTGAAAAGATAAAAAAAGTGTTTCATCAATAAAAAATGGGTGATTTTAAATTATAAAGAACATTTTTTAACCTGAAAAATGATTCAACATGATAATCTCTTGCTGCGTGAGCGAACGGTAACTTCCGCGCGGCAAATCCTTTTTAGTCAAACCGCCATAGTAAACACGGTCTAATTTGACGACTTCGTAACCCAAATGCTCAAAAATACGGCGAACTATGCGGTTTTTACCAAGGTGAACCTCTACCATTACCTCATCTTTGGATGCCCCTTCTGCATAATTAATACCATCTACCTCTACTTTCCCATCTTCTAAAAGCAAGCCTTCTCTAATTTTTTCCAAATCGTTTTTAGTCAACGCTTTATTCAAAATAGCGTGATATAGTTTTTTAACTTTAAAACTTGGATGAGAAAGTTTTTGAGCCAATTCACCATCATTAGTCAAAACCAATAATCCCAACGTATCACGGTCAAGGCGACCAACGGGATAAATACGCTCTTTGATGGTTCTGCTCACAATATCCATGACTGTTTTACGCCCACGCTCATCGCTTACTGTGGTAATTGTATCTTTCGGCTTATTGAGTAAAACATATATTTTTTTAGAAGTAAGCACTAATTCTTTCCCTTTATAGGTCACTACATCTTTAGCATAAATCCGCAAGCCTATTTCTTTAACGACTTGCCCATTGACATGTATATGTCCTTCTTTAATTAATTCAGCAGCCCCACGTCGTGAAGCAACGCCACACAACGCAATATATTTATTCAAACGCATATCATCATCCGCCGTCATTGATAGTTTTTCAACGTGCGGTTGAAAAACAGATCTCTCTCCATTAAATGCGCTTTTTGCTTTGTTTACCTTTGGTTTTGGCTTAGATTTTAGCCTATTATTGTCTCTTTTTACTGGAATATTTTTTTTCATTTTGAAATTACGCCAAGAAAACTCGGTGATTGAATGATGATTGAAAGTATAAATAGAACGTTATTTAAACCCTCTTTTATTTTAAAAAAATTATAAGTAGGCGTATAAAAATAAACACTGCTATTGTCGGGCTGAAAAATATACAAAATGCGGAGCGAAGCGGAGTATTTTGTATATTTTTTAGAGCCGACTTAAAAAGATAGCAGTGTTTATTTTAGCCCAACTACTTAATAGTGCAAAGTTCGTCCTTTTTTATCAAAAAATAGCCGCGAGTTGTCAAAGTTCTATCAAAATATAGTGATGCTCTCATTTTATTTTGGAAACTTTGCCAAAATTTAGTTTTATCATGAAAAAATGGACACTTGAAAATAAGAAAGCGCTCATCACTGGAGCCAGCAAAGGTATCGGCTACGCCATTGCGGAAGAGTTTTTGGAGCTTGGGGCAGAAGTTATTATTGTTGCGCGTGACCCAGAGGGATTGGATAAAGCAGTTAATAGTTTAAAATCTAAAGGTTATTCGATTAGCGGTATAGCAGCTGATGTGACAAGCAAAGAAGACAGATTGAAAATTGTTGAGGCTATTTCAACGAAATGGGGAAAATTGGACATCCTTGTCAATAACGCTGGCACTAATATCCGAAAGCAATTAGTGGATTATAGCGAAGATGAGTACCGATTTATCTTCGAAATAAACCTTTTTAGTGTTGTAGAAATGTGCCGCTTGTGCTACCCTTTTTTATTAAAAGGTCAAGGAGCCAATGTTGTGAATGTAGCATCAGTGGCAGGTTCATTGGATGTACAATCAGGAGCACCTTACGGCATGACTAAGGCAGCCGAAATACAACTTACCCGCCACCTTGCCGCAGAATGGGCACCGAATAACATACGGGTCAACGCTATTTCACCTTGGTACACCAGAACACCTTTGACCGAATCTGTGTTCAATCAGCCCGAACGCTTAGAACGCATCATTGCGCGTACCCCCCTCAGTAGAGTAGCCGAAGCGGAAGAAATGGCGAGCGTTGTTGCCTTTTTAGCCATGGAAAAAGCCTCGTATATCACAGGTCAAAATATAAATGTAGATGGAGGAATGACGATAAAAGGGCTTTAGGGAACAATTAACAATATTCCGTTGTTTTTCAGACTGTGAACCAATATTTTCATTCATTAATGATATAGAATTATGAGTATTGAAAAGGAAATTAAACAAGTCAATAAATTCAGGAATGAATGGCATAAAGCATCCGTCAATATATTGTACACAAATGGATGGGTATTACAACAACAAAAACATCACCTTGATAGAGGTTGCTTAACACCACAGCAGTATAATATTTTAAGAATTTTAAAAGGAAGCTCAACACCTTTATCCACCCTACAAATTAGGGAAAGAATGTTGGATAAAATGAGCGACACAAGCCGCATCGTTGATAGATTGATAGCAAAAGAACTTGTCTCAAAATGTACCAATCAAGGCGATAAGCGACTGGTAGACGTATCAATCTCCCCAAAAGGACGTGAATTGCTTGATTGGATGGATAAATTCACGAGCGAATTAGACACTATTTTAGATAATCTCACTAAAGAAGAAGTCGTACAGCTCAATTTTTTATTAGATAAAGCTCGAGATAAAAAGGAAACCGGCCACTAATGTTTTAAAGTTTACTTTTAAAAATATCCAAACCAAACTTTAAACAATACCCAATGCACCTTCTATTTCTATCAGATTTTAATCTTACGATAATTAAAATGCTCGTTCCTGCCTTTATGGCTATTTTGTTCCTACAATCTGGAATGGATAAAGTGTTGGATTATAAAGGCAACCTCGATTATTACAAAGAGCATTTTAAAAAATCCCCGCTTGCCAATACCATAAACCTGCTCACTCCTATTCTCACTGTATTAGAGTTAGCCGCCTGTATTTTATGCAGTGCGGGCGTCATCGCTCTTTTTTTCAATAATTCTAACTGGGCATTTTGGGGTTTAATCACATCTGGGATAGCATTTCTAAGTCTTTTCTTTGGGCAGCGTTTTGCTAAAGATTATGCAGGGGCTGTAACTATTACGACTTATTTTATTTTAAATATGATAGGTCTGATATTGGTTATGTAAGATTTTTATCGCGTCATATTCATACCCCCTCAGTATCGAGAATAAAAAAAATGTAAAAAAGGCTAAAAAAATGGTCTTAAAAAAAATGGGATGTTGTACATTTGCGCTCAATTTGAATTTACCTTATTAATTATCAAGTTGAAAAATGCCAAAAGATACCTCCATTAAGTCCGTACTCATCATTGGTAGCGGACCAATTATCATCGGGCAAGCCTGCGAATTTGACTATTCTGGCACCCAAGCATCCCGTTCACTTCGCGAAGAAGGTATTGAAGTTATCCTCATCAATTCCAATCCTGCAACAATTATGACCGACCCCGTTACGGCAGACCATATTTATCTGTTGCCGTTAACCGTCGAGAGTATTGTTCAGATTTTGGAGAAGCATAGCATTGACGCCGTTTTACCTACCATGGGAGGTCAAACGGCGTTAAATTTAGCTATCGAAGCCGAAAAGCAAGGCGTGTGGGAACGTCATGGCGTACGCATGATTGGCGTCGATGTCGCAGCAATCGAACTTTGTGAGGACAGAGAACAATTTAAACAATTGATGAAGAGAATCGGTATGCAAGTGGCGCCTTCTTTTATCGCTAACTCATACCTTGAAGGCTTCGAAGCCGCTCAAAAAATCGGTTTCCCATTAGTGATTCGCCCTTCTTTTACTTTAGGTGGTACTGGCGGTGGTTTCGTTCACAAAGAATCCGAATTTGGTGAGGCTTTGAAAAGAGGCTTGGATGCTTCTCCTACGCATGAGGTTCTTGTTGAAAAAGCAGTTTTTGGTTGGAAAGAATTTGAGTTGGAATTACTGAGGGATGGTAATGATAACGTCGTTATTATTTGTACCGTCGAAAACCTTGACCCGATGGGTATTCACACAGGGGATTCGATAACTGTTGCTCCAGCCATGACACTTTCCGATACGGCATTCCAACAAATGCGTTCGGATGCCATCCGTATGATGCGTTCATTGGGTAATTTTGCCGGAGGGTGTAATGTACAATTTGCCTTAAATCCTGAAACAGAGGAATTGATTGCTGTTGAAATCAACCCTCGTGTGAGCCGCTCATCTGCTTTAGCCTCAAAAGCGACTGGATATCCAATTGCTAAAATTGCGGCAAAATTATCTATTGGCTATAATTTAAATGAATTAAAAAATCAAATTACGAAGACAACTTCTGCTTTCTTTGAACCTTCATTGGATTATGTTATCGTTAAAATGCCTCGTTGGAATTTTGATAAATTCCCTGGAGCGGATGATACATTGGGCTTACAAATGAAATCCGTTGGAGAAGTGATGTCTATCGGACGTAATTTCCTTGAAGCTTTGCAAAAGGCATGTCAATCTCAAGAAAACGGTCGTTCGGGTTTAGGTGCGGATAAAAAAGAATGGATTCGGACAGAAGATATTTTAAGAAGGCTTGAAAAAGCCAGCGATGATAGAATTTATCGCGTAAAAGACGCTCTTAGATTGGGCATCCCATCTAAAAGCGTTCAGAAAATAACCGGTATTGACCCTTGGTTTATCGCACAAATCAAACGGTTGGTTAAATACGAAGAGCAACTTTTGCGCTACAATGTAGCAGAAGATATACCTCAAGACTTTTTATTAGAACTTAAGCAACACGGCTATTCAGATGCTCAAATCGCTTGGGTTTTAAGAATAAAAGAAGAAGAAGTAACCCGTTACAGAAAAAAATGTGGCATCCGTAGAGTCTATAAAGTAGTGGATACTTGTGCCGCAGAATTTGAAGCGAAAACGCCTTATTTCTATTCTACTTTCGAAGGTGAAAATGAAAGTATCCCTTCAAATAGAAAGAAAATCATTGTCTTGGGTTCGGGTCCGAATCGGATTGGACAAGGGATTGAGTTTGATTATTGCTGCGTTCATGGTCTTTTAGCCATCAAAGAAGCAGGCTATGAAGCCATCATGGTCAACTGTAATCCAGAAACAGTTTCAACAGATTTTGACATTGCTGATAAACTTTATTTTGAACCCGTTTATTGGGAGCATCTTCTCGAAATCATTGAATTGGAGCAACCCGAAGGCGTTATTGTCCAATTAGGTGGTCAAACAGCATTGAAATTGGCTGAAAATCTTCATAAAGCAGGTATCAAAATCATTGGCACAAGCTATGACAACATGGACATTGCCGAAGATAGAGGCCGCTTCTCAGATATGCTCAAGGATTTAGACATTCCTTATCCGCCTTATGGTGTTGCTGCGGATACTGATGAAGCATTGGATTTGGCGAATAAAATATCTTATCCCGTTTTGGTGCGTCCAAGTTATGTACTCGGTGGTCAAAGCATGAAAATCGTTATCAACGATGTTGAATTAGAAAAAGCAGTTTTGAATATTTTCAAACACATGCCTGATAATCGTGTATTGATTGACCAGTTCCTTGAGCGCGCAAAAGAAGCCGAAGTAGATGCTATTTGTGATGGTGAAGATGTACACATCATGGGTATCATGGAGCATATTGAGCCTGCAGGCATTCACTCTGGTGACTCTGCTGCGTTATTACCAACCTATAGTTTGGGGCCTATTGTAATTGACCAAATGGTCGAATATGCTCGCAAATTAGCTTTTGCATTAAAAATAAAAGGCTTAATCAATATTCAATTTGCAATTAAAGACGATAAAGTATATGT
>JANMYC010000246.1:0-1892 GCA_031381715.1 Saprospiraceae bacterium | reverse complement strand
GAATTTAGGATTCAATTCAAATAGTCCATCGGGTTTTAGAATGATGGTACGGCGTACATCATTGATATAATTGGGTTTCCCGTAAGGCGCCAAACCCATTACTTTGTACTCATCACCGTAATGTGGGAAACCGAGAAGTTGCGTAAAGGCTGTATAAAAAACGCCCAATGAATGTGGATAGGATACGCTATCCAAGACTTTAATTTTATTGCCTTGCCCAATACCGCGCATAGTTGAGGTAAAATCACCAAATCCATCAATAGAAATAATAGCACATTCATCAAATGGTGAAACCAAAAATGACGACGCCATGTGGCTTCTGTGATGCTCAATGAAATGCACCTGAGCCTTGAAATAACGTAAATCAAAACCAAGTCGATCCGCTATCTCCTTTTTGAGATTATTGATTTGTAAAGAGTTATTTGCTCTACTTCTGATTGACGTGAGCGTAAGAACATTCTTTAAAGCAAATCGGATTTTCTTCCCTAATTTAGCTTTTGGGTCGCGCGAAATGGTGATATGATCTACCTCTCTCAATGTAATACCGGCTTCTTGCAAGCAGAATTTGATGGACTCGGTAGGTAAGCCTGCCCAATGTTTTTGACGGCGAATGCGCTCTTCTTCAGTAGCAGCAATGAGGACTCCGTTCTTATATATGCACGCCGAGGAGTCGCCATGAAAGGCGTTTAGTCCGAGTATAATCATGTGGTTCCAATGATTTTAATTGTAAAGAGATGAGATTTTTAATTTGCGAAAAGATTTAAAAGCTTTGGCGAAGGTGCGGGTTGTACTTGTAAATTTTAAAGAGGTTTATTTAGAGTATGTTGTTTTTCTTTAGCCAATGGGACAATACGACCAGTTGCCATATCTTCACCCAAGAGAATTTTTTACCGTTACTATCTTTAAATAATGTCCATTCTGACTGTATCCTTTGCTTGTCGAAAATGTCGTAATTGGATAAATAATCCAGATATTCTTCACAAAATGGACGTAATTCATTTAAGAGCCAATCACGCCAAGGAAACGAAAATCCCATTTTAGGGCGATGAACAATTGAATCAGGCAACATATCGCCCATAGCCCCAACCAATAAGCTTTTGGGCGTCGATTTATTATATTTAAAATGGTCAGGCACTTTCAAAACGTACTCCACAAGTTTATAATCAAAAAAGGGTTCACGCACCTCTAAGGCGGAAGCCATGCTAAATTGATCGGTATCTCGAAGCAAAACATTGAGCGTATAACCCAGTATTTCACCAACCGAGACTTGACTCAGAAGCGGTAAATTCCCTATTTCTTGTTTTCTATCTTTTAAAAGTTGACGAATTATCAAATCGGATGCGCCCTTCGTTTTTAAAAGTTTATCCGCCTCCCCCTCAGTATTGATGAGCCTAAAGTATGGATAAACCTCATCGATACTTGGATTTTCAAGATTGAGAATATTGATGATGCGTTCCGCTTTTTGATTCGATGAAAACATTGTACCCGCTAAAAACAATAAGGGATGTCTGACTCCCGAAGGAATTTGCCAATAAAAAGGAAACGAGTTGTTTATCTTTTGATATTGAGGAAAATATTGATAACCCGCAAAGAGTTCGTCACCGCCTAAACCCGAAAGTGCTACTGTCACACCAGCATTTTTAGTCGCTTTTGATACCACGTAAGTATTCAATCCATCGCCGCTTGGTGCATCTGTGGCATCCAAAGCATCGGGCAACTCCTTTAAAAAATCAGCGGGTGAAAGGCGAATAGTGGTGTGTTGTGTATTGTATTTTTTAGAAATTATATCCGCAAAACGAGATTCATCATACTCTTTTTCGGCAAAACTGACCGTAAAAGTATCAATTGGGCGCTCCGAAGCTTGTGCCATCAACGCCACAACTGCACTTGAA
>JANMYC010000169.1:0-6405 GCA_031381715.1 Saprospiraceae bacterium | reverse complement strand
CATCACTTCCACCACTCTGAAACCTTTGTAATCCGTTCCCCAATTGCCGCCAAAATGGGAATCGAATAAAAACGGTATTTTATCCACCATTTTTACGCCATCTTGGTCGTGTTCGTGCCCGTGAAATACGGCTCTGACGTTGGGATATTTTTTAATTAAATCAAAAAAAGCGGGTGTATCAATGCCGTTTGGCGTCCATTTCGCTTGTGGAATGTGGATGAAAATAAAGACATTTTTACGGTTTTTATGTGCTTCTAATTTCGCTTGCATCCAATTCAAATCGGGCGATAAGTATTTCCCCGCTTCATTGGATGTGTCGCCTAACATGATGGCATTTTTTTTCACCACCACATCATGGTTCAAAGGCATTTTAAAAGTCTCATTCCAATGCTCGGCAGTAACCATATCGTGATTGCCACGGGTGACATAATACGGCATTTTAAACGCGTCTAATTTTTCCTTTGCAGTGATGAGCAACTCCTTTTTATCATGAATAATATCTCCATTTATGACCGTAAAATCCAGCGGATTTTGCTGATGAAAAGCGTTGATTTGATTGGTTATTGTATTAAAAAACGCATCAAATTCGGTTTTAGGCTGCCCATAATGCCCATCCGAAGCGACTGCAAAGCGCAATTTTACGTTTTTACGGCGTTCAAAAACTTCCTCAGCCGATAGGGTTTGAATGTAGCCGCTCAATAAAATGACCGATGCAAACGATATTTTTTTAATAAATGACCTGCGTGAAATATTCATTTTTGAAAATTATTTGGTTGAATTATTTTAGTACTCTGAAATTTAGGTCAGTCTTAGGAAGCCTCAAAGGTTTCCTAAGACTCCAAATTCTATCCCCTCAGTATTACTACCGCTCAGGCACAATCAAAGCGGGCAAAGCCTTTTGTTTATACATATCATTAAACTTTGCGACATCTTCATTTATCAGCTTTTCATAAGCCGTTTTATGCGTTGCCCATTCTTGCATCAAATCATTCATGCGGAGTTTTGCGCCCGCTGTCGGGCGAGGATCGTGCACGTCAATGCGGTTTTTTAAATCCATAAATTCAGCATTGAGGCGATTATAAAAATTGATGACATCTTGAAAAGTCTCCTGCTTGGGCGTGATTAATTGCTCTTCCCACGCGGTTATTTTCTTTAAAACGTCTTTGCCATTATCTACCAAAGCGGTCATATCTTTATTATCTTTCAGTAAAGTGGTGATATTGTCTATTTGACCTTTCACTTTTCGCATCCGATTGACCGAGCCGTGAATGTCTTTTACCGAAGCGTCAATTTTACTCAACATTGCCTGTTGGGCATCAAAATCCGCTTGGGTGACTTTCAAACGCGGGTCAGCCAAGAGGGTGCAATTGGTCGTTAAAACCTCTTTTTCAATTATCATTTGCACTTTATATGTGCTGGGTGCCACCAAAGAGCCGCGATAATCTCCGTTAACAAAAACCTTATTGATACCCTCAATTCCTTCACGCCGCATATCCCAAGCAAAGCGATTTAAGCCTTTTTTTACGGGTAAAACGGCTTCCTCACTTGGTCCTCCATCGTAGCGTTGGAAAGAGGGGTCTTTTTTATTGCTATATTCCCGAATCAGGTTGTTTTGAGCATCCAATATTTGTAAAGTCACAGCCGCACTATCCATATCTTTCGGTAAAAAATAGTCTAAAATAACCCCATTCATCGGATTTTGACCCATATTTGGAATGGCTTCGGGGGGTGTTGGCGCATCCAATCGAATAGTAGTTTTGGGTTGGAAAACCTTAGCTTTCGTCTCATTGGCGAGGTTTTCAGATTGCTGCAAACTGCTTAAATCATCCAAAATCCAAAACGCTCGACCCGCCGTGGAAGCCACCAAATCATTGTCGTGAATCACTAAGTCGGTAATGGGCACAACAGGCATATTAAGTTGAAATTTTTGCCAATTTGTACCACTATTGTAAGAAATATAAAAGCCCGTTTCAGCACCACAATACAACAAACCTTTGCGCTTGGGGTCTTCACGCACCACGCGGGCAAAGTCTTCAGTACCGATGCCTTGAGTGATTTTTTGCCACGTTTTACCGAAGTCTTTCGTTACAAAAATGAACGGGGTGAAATCATTGAATTTGTATTTAGTCGCCACCACATAAGCCGTTGCAGGGTCATGCGGCGAGACTTCAATGCTGTTGATGAGGCATTCACCTAAGTCTTTGGGCGTGACATTTTGCCAGTTTTTACCATCATCTTGCGTGACGTGTACCAAGCCGCAATCGCTTCCAGTCCATAAAACGCCCTCTTTGTGCGGCGAATGAATCATGTAAGCCAAAGTATTATACACTTCGCCACCTGCGCCTTCATTGGTGTAAGGACCTCCACCGTCGCCTTGTTTGGTTTTATCGTTGCGGGTCAAATCGGGGCTGATGGCATCCCATGATTGTCCGCCATCGCTGCTTTTTAAAACCACATTACCACCATGATAAATTACATTGTTTTTAAAAGGACTTGCCACAATGGGTGCATTCCAATTGAAACGATATTTCTGAATTTTAGGCGTAATGCTCAAGCCTATATTCGGATAAGCCATCACGTCTTTTGTGGCACTCGTTTTCAGATCCATTGCCTCAATATTGCCTTGATAGCAACCGCCATAAATCACTTGTGGGTCGTTGGGATTATCAAAAGCGATATAAGCACTTTCACAACCGGGACCCGTAAACCAATCCTGCCAAGTGATGCCAGGCCCACTGGTACGAGAAGCGGTCGCCAATGATGAATTATCTTGTTGCCCACCATAAACATAGTAGGGGAAACGATTATCTGTAATAACTCGATAAAATTGCGCCGTGGGTTGGTTTTGCTGCGTACTCCAGCTTTTACCGCCATTAAATGAAATATTTGCCCCGCCATCGTTAGCATTTATCATATTTTGCGGGTTGTTGGGATTAATCCAAAGGTCGTGATTATCGCCGTGTGGTACTGGAACTGGGGCAAAAGAGCGACCACCATCAATGGATTTTAAGAAAGGCGCATTCATGATATACACTAAATCGGGATTCACTGGGTCAGCAAATATTTCAATATAATACCACGCCCGAGCCACGGTGAGGCGTTGTTTTGAGGTTTGTGACCACGTTTTACCCGCATCATCGCTTCTGTAAACCCCTGCTTTATCGCCTTCCGATTCAATATTGGCAAAGACCCGATTAGGGTTTGCTCTTGAAACAGAGACCGCGGCTTTACCCATATTTTTAGGCAACCCCTCAGTCATTTTCACCCAAGTATCGCCTCCATCGACTGATTTATACAAAGCGCAACCCACTCCCCCACTTTCAACCGTCCACGGATAGCGGCGGTGTTGCCACATGGCGGCATATAAAATGCGGGGATTTGTCATATCCATACTCAAATCAGCACAGCCCGTATTGGCATCTACGTAAAATATTTTTTGCCACGTTTTACCACCATCCACTGTTCGGTAAATGCCTCTGTCTTCATTCGGTCCATGCAAAGCTCCTTGAGCGGCAACATAGACAATATCGGGATTTTGCGGATGAATCCTAACGGCTGCGATGTGCTTTGTTTTCTCCAAACCCACGTTTTTCCACGTTTTCCCCGCATCCGTTGATTTATAAATGCCATCGCCATGAGAAGTCATCACGCCTCGAACGGGGTGTTCACCCATGCCCACGTACAAGACATTGGGGTCAGATTCTGCCACTGAAATAAAGCCCACCGAGCCCGTTTTCAATTGCCCATCCGAAATATTTTTCCATGAAATGCCGGCGTCTTCAGTTTTCCAAATGCCGCCACCAGTGCTGCCAAAATAATAAACCATCGGGTTTTGCTTGACACCCGTTGCGGTTACGCTGCGTCCGCCACGAAAGGGACCGATATTCCGCCATTTGAGGTTTTTATAAAGGTCAGCATTCAATTGAGCGAAACCTTGAAAAGTGAGGCATAATGCCAATAGTAAAAATTTAATTTTCATTCTGGATATTTTATATTTGGATGATTAATCTATAAATTTAATCGATTTTTGATTATTTCGTTCTATTTTATGATTTTTACTGAGGGGGTCACTCTATTCCACCTTCCCAATAGTTCTTCTGTTTTTACCCTCCCTTTTAGTAATATCGTCGCCCAAATCTTCACGAGCGGTTTCAGCTACTTTCAGTAATTCTTCAAGGATTTCGGGATATAATTTCTGCACATCGTACGCCTCGGCAGGGTCACGGCGGAGGTCATATAAACCTTGTGGATAGGGAAAATCTTCGGGCGAAGGCCCAGGGAAACCATCATTCCCCGGCAGTTGCCCAACGTAAGAGCGTCCTTTATGCGGTAAAATCAATTTCCATTGGTCGCGTCTCACGGCTTGTAAATCATTTTTACGGTAATAATAATAAAAATACTTGCGGGGTTGGCTTTCCATATCCCCCCTCAGTATGGGCTGCAAATTGAAGCCATCAATGGGATTTTTAGGTAGTTTCACTTCACATATAGCCGCAACAGTCGGTAAAATATCTATCGTGGAAGCCAATTGGTTGCATACCAAACCTTCTGGTACAGTGCCCTTCCAACGCATAATGCATGGTACTCGTAAGCCACCTTCAAACGATACGCCTTTGCCTTCTCTCAATCCTCCCGACGAACCCGCGTGGTTGCCAAAATTCAACCAAGGCCCGTTATCGCTGGTGAAAATAACGAGCGTATTTTTATCCAAACCGCTTTCTTTTAATGTTTTTAAAATTTCACCCACTGACCAATCCATTTCCATCATCACATCCCCGTACAGACCTTGCTTGCTTTTACCTTTAAAGGCAAGTGAAGCGTTGATCGGAACGTGCGGCATGGAATGAGGCACGTAGAGGAAAAAAGGCTTGTTTTTATTCTTTTTAATAAAATTGACGGCTCGTTCAGTGTAGCGTTTGGTCAAAAGCCCTTGGTCATCGAGTGTTTTTACTTCCTCTATTTTTTCATTTCCTTCTATCAACGGTAATAGTGGAAATTGGTATTTATTTTTTTGCTCAGGTGTGGCGGGTTTTCCATCAAACCACATGGGCCACATGTCATTGGAGTACGGAATGCCGAAATATTCATCAAAGCCATGCTGTAAGGGTAAAAACTGTTTATTATCGCCCAAATGCCATTTCCCAAAAACAGCCGTAGAGTAGTTTTTTTGCTTTAAAAGTTCCGCTAAAGTCATTTCATCGGAACTTATGCCCACTTTACTCCCAGGAAATAATGCCCCTGAAAAGCCGATTCGATTCGGATAGCACCCCGTCAGTAATGCTGAGCGAGACGCCGAACAGACTGCTTGTGCCGACAAAAAGTGGGTAAAACGTATCCCCTCAGTAGCCATGCGGTCGAGATTGGGCGTACGATAACCCGTTGCCCCATACACACTCAAATCGCCATATCCTAAATCGTCCATGAAAATCAAGACAATATTGGGCGTTTTATCCTTATTTTTAAATGAAAAAGCACTTATAAGTATTAAAATACTGAGGGGTATGATGATAGTGGATAGAAGACGTATTTTTCTCATTGTCGTATCTGGTTATATTCGTTTTAAAAAAAGGCATAAGCTGAGCCAACTTATGCCTTTTTTATTGTATTTAATCGGAATCAAGCCGTTTATTAGACAAAAACAGCATTTTCCTGCTTTTTAATATTTTCAAAATTTTCCATTACTAACGTTGCTGCGCCTATCAATTCTGCTTTAAAACCAAGGGAAGAGACTTCAATTGTCGTATTGTGGGCGAGTCTTGGAATGCAATATTCATTGAGGGCTTGCTGAATGGGCGCTTGCCAAATTCTGCCCGCTATTGACCCTCTACCACTCAATACGATGAGTTTTGGGTTCAATAAATGAATCAATATTGCCACGCCTCTGCCTATTTTAAAACCTATTTCAGATAGTAATTCCACGGCAAATTGGTCGCCTTCAAGGGCTGATTTAATAATGGCGTTATTGGCTTCCTCTGGATTATCAAAAGGAATTCCTTTTAAAGAGGATGTTCGACCTGCCAATAGTCCTTCTTTCGCCTTTTCAATTAATACTAAAAGAGATGTTTCCGTTTCAAGACAGCCATGTTTGCCGCAACTGCATAATTTATTGTTCGTGAAAACAGGAATATGGCTGAATTCGCCCGCAAACCCGATATCACCTCTATACAACTCGCCGTTTAATATCAATCCTAAGCCCACACCCCAGCCCATATTGATGACCATCACATTCTTCTTATCCACCGCCCCACCAAATCGCAAGTCGGCTAAAGCTATCGAGCTCGAATCATTATCTATGAAAACGGGCAAGCCCACCGCATTGGAAATCGTTTCAATAATACTGTTTCCTGAGGTTTGGAGAAAAGAGTAATTAACCCCTTTTTTAACGTCAATAAAGCCAGGCATGGC
>JANMYC010000137.1:0-2593 GCA_031381715.1 Saprospiraceae bacterium | reverse complement strand
AAAAATAACCGCCAAGCCATTGCCAGCTGGTTAGCAGAAGGATTTATGAAATAGGAATTGGTTATTAGTTATTGATTATTGGTTATTGGTTATTGGTTATTGGTTATTGGTTATTGGTTATTGATGAAACGTAGAATAGGGATATTTTTAAACTTCCTTCATTTTATTTTAAACTCAATATTCGCATTTTTAAAAAAATTTCGCAAACTTGACTGCGTTTGACTACTTACAACCAACTATACAAAAGATGATTCATCATAAAATTAAAGTTCAGAAAACGGCGCACTATTTTACGCAGGGTACTATCAATGATACCACTCAGTATTTTTGGATTGTGGCTCACGGTTTTGGTCAATTATACTTTAGATTGCTTGGTTTTGTGCAAAAGTCTGAAATTTAAGAGTTAGCAAAGTCTCTAATTCAGATTTATATTCTTGATTTTGAATTTTTTGGATAGATTGATTAATAGCAGCATGAAACTCTTTAGCGTTTTCATAGAATTGCCCATAAAGTGTTTTCTTTTTAACAAATTTCCAAAGCCTTTCAATAAGATTTAGATTTGGTGAATAAGGTGGTAAAAAGACCAGTTGAATATTTAATTTCATGGCAGCATTTTTAACAAACTCGCAATGTTGATATCGAGCATTATCCAAAACGATATAAATAGGTATTCCTGTAAATCGTCTGGCAATTTGCTCCAATAACTGAACAATAGTCAAAGCATTAATGTAATCGGTATTAATGACTGTTTCGAGTTGCATTGTTGTTGCATGTAAAGCACCCAACACATTTATTCGATTACGACCACTGGCTGCTTTGATAAAAATACGGCTAAAGCACCATAACATACAGACGAATGGTTGTAAGATGAAATGAGCCGCATCCACGAAAAACAAATGACATTCGCCATTTTGGGCTAGTTTTATAAGCGGTTCAAGTATGTTTTCCTTGAATATAGCCTGTTTTTCCGAATCCGCTTTGGCAGGAATATGTCCTGCTTTACAACATTTCATACCAATTCTACGCATAAAAACCCGAACCCGACAAGCACTCAATTTGATGCCTGTCATGGTTTCGATTCGAGCTGAAGCTTCCTCACTACAACGAGGTGGTTTAGCTCTAAATTCCGATTCAATACTTGATTCAATACTTGATTTATGTGCTAATAATGCACTCTTAGAAGGTTTATAGTGCAATTTAGTTAATCCTTCTAAGCCCTCTATATTGACTGTTCTAATGTATGTTTTCACTGAATTGCGGTGAACACATGCTATCTCGCTCGCTGCATTGCGATTGTATTTCAAATGAAGCAGATAGATAACATTGTACCGTTTTCGTATTTTCGGTATCGGGTAATTATCTTTTTCGTATTTTACCCGCTGTATTTCAGTAAGGCTGAGTTCTCTTAAGGTGAGCATAGTTTTTATTTTTTGAATTTTGCAACTCAAATATACTATGCTCCCTTATTATTTTATCTACACATTCCATTTTGCACAAAACCTACCGTTCAAAAGTATAGTTACTTTGTAAACCCTTTTTACACCATTATTCCTAATTTAGAAAGCCTATTTTTATAGCTTTTGTATCTTAAATTAATAACTTAATTGATTGATAATCAAGTCCATACTTTCATTAAACCCCATAATAGTTAACTGATTTTGCATTTTGATAAGTCTTCTAAAAAAAATAATATGCATTTTTTGTTTTTTGCATTCTTAAGCCTCATCAGAATTCTCATCAGAATTAATGTCAAACAACCTGTTTAAAGTCTAAACCATAAACAGCGCGGAATTGCTGAAAAATTGCATAATCCTACCAAAAAGCTAAAATATTATTGTGTGTACCCTTTTTGGGTAGGTTTTTGCATGTCGAAATAGTAGTATAATCTACAATTAAAAATCTTACAATTTATAATGCAAAAACTAACAATCTTAATCATTGATGACTCTTCTGTCATGAGTTACTTCTTGGCTAATTTTTTCTTCAAAAAAAATTATAACGTAATTAGCTTCACTGATTCTACAAAAGCACTTAAAGCTATTGAGAATGGTCTCTTCGTGGATGCAATTATAACTGACCTTGAAATGCCTAAATTATCAGGGCTACAATTAACCAAAGCTATCCGTGATTTGAAAATTGATACGCCCATAGCCGTCCTTACTGCCAGCAAAGAAAGCAATATCAGAATAAAATGCTTAGCATTAGGCGCCAATGAGTGTATTATTAAGCCTTTTAATCCCATAGAGTTAAGTATGCGTATTCAGAATTTAATGAAGAAAAACCATTTATACACGGTAATCCAAAGGCAAGTTCCCGGTTATAGTATTTTTAGGAAACTTATAAACGAGATGTCAACCTAATGCTTATTAAAAATATATAATCCAAATAATATTATTATAAAAATGAATTTACAACAAAACTCATCCCATTTAAACATGAAAAAGGCATTCTTTTTTATTTCGCTCCTAAGTTTAGGAGCGTGTAGTACTTTTGAAATACCAGAAAATGGTACAGTATCTACGGTTGATGTCACTGAAAAGACAATGGATCAGCTTACAATACCTTCTACTTTTACTTTTAAAACAAGCCAAGA
>JANMYC010000114.1:0-2818 GCA_031381715.1 Saprospiraceae bacterium | reverse complement strand
CACCAAAGCCCCTTGAACGCCCGCAAAAACCGGGTAACTTTTGGTCATTGAAACCGGAATTTCTAAGTTATTGATGACGTGTAGCATTGTTACAGTCACCCACGTAGCGATATAAAACCAAATAGCAACGTATAAATGGCTTTCGCGCCTTTTAATAATTGTACCAAACATATTGATACCAAAAGCTATCCAAACCACGGCTATTAAAAGGTCAATTGGCCATTCCAATTCGGCATATTCTTGCGAAGAAGTGATGCCACTTGGCAATGATAATGCCGCCAACAAAATGATTAATTGCCAACCCCATACGTGAAACCAACCCAATTTAGAGCTGTACATTCGGGTTTTTAAAAGCCGTTGGAGGGAATAATAAACACCCATAAAAATACCGTTACCCACAAAAGCGAAGATAACTGCATTGGTGTGTAGAGGGCGCAAGCGACCATACGTCAAATATTCATCTATAAACGTACCCGTAACAAGGAGACTCGGAAATACAAGCTGCAACGCTATTAGGATACCAACTAACATACCCACCGCACCCCAAATGGCTGCTGCCCAAGCAAAGGCTCGGACGTGGCGGTTGTCATAACTGAATTGTTCAATCTTACTCATAATTGTAAAAGGTTTTATCTCTAATTTAAAAATTGTGTGGTCATATAAAGAGGATTTATTAGAGTATGTTTTGGATTCTATTTTAGAGTAAAAATCGAAGTATTTTTCTGTCTCAGATTTTAATTTTTTTGATACATAGCATTCGTTACGTCGAGAAAAAATTTAAAAACTGAGACTGGAAAAGACTCGTTTTTTGCCTAAAATAGAACTCAAAATATACTCTTTGCTAACTCTTCTTCTTTTCATCGTCAAAAAGCATCCGTACTGAGGGGGTGTAATCGTCATCGAATTGACCCGATTTTGTTGCCCAGATAAAGGCTATCAAAAAGCCAATTGCTACAATTAGGCTCAATAATATTAGGAGAAACATGATATTCATGATGAAAGAATTTTAGGTTGAAATTCGGATTTATTATCTCTTTGACTGAAATATGACGCAATTTCCGATGATATGGCGGGGTATCGGATGACTTACATCATCTGTATAAATGATTGAAATCATATCGGTACTTTGTCAATATTAAGCTATCTTTGGAGTCATACTGCCGTGCGAAATCATATTCGCGCTTTAGCTTTTTAAAACGGTAAAATGCCTTTTTTCGCCATTTTACCCCCTCAGTATTCCGATGCTCGGAATTGCTTTTTTTATTAAAAATCACCATTAACGACATTATATGCTCCCTAACCCATATCCTTTCAAAGGACTCACCTCCTCTCAAGTCATCGAATCTCGCAAAAAATACGGTGCTAATACTTTACAAAAAACAGCCAATAATGCTTGGTTAGAATCCCTAAAGGAGACCGTTACCGAACCCATGTTCATTTTATTGGTGGCGTGTACAGTTATCTATTTCTCTACGGGAGCGTATTCCGAAGGCTTTTTTATGTTGGGCGCAATCATATTGGTGTCGGGTATTTCTTTTTATCAAGATTCACGAAGTAAAAGAGCTTTAGAAGCGTTAAAAGCTTACTCTGAGCCGTCTGCAAATGTCATTCGCAACAATGAAGTCATTGAAATTTTATCAGAAGAGATTGTCATGGGTGATTTTGTTGTAGTGTCAGAGGGCGAATTGGTGCCTGCCGATGGCATTGTAAAGCAAATAAATGACTTTTCCGTCAACGAATCTATTCTGACCGGCGAAGCTTTTGCGGTAAATAAAGAGGTGGAATCTACCGAAAACAATCAAGTTTTTCAGGGCACATCCGTCGCATCGGGACAATGCGTTTTTGAAACAAAAGCGGTTGGAAAAGATACCAATTTAGGTAAAATAGGAGCGTCCATTGATGCTATTAAAACCGAAAAAACGCCTTTACAAACCCAAATTGATAGTTTTGTTAAAAAAATGGCAGCGGTGGGAGCAGTTATTTTTCTCATCATTTGGGGCATTAATTACTATCAATCGCGGGATATTTTAAATAGTTTATTAAAAGGTTTAACCATCGCAATGTCCGTTTTACCCGAAGAAATCCCCGTGGCGTTTGCTTCATTTATGGCATTAGGCGCATGGCGTTTGATGAAAAAAGGGATAATCGTAAAACAAACTCAAACCGTAGAGGCTTTAGGCTCAGCCACCGTCATTTGTACCGATAAAACGGGAACAATTACCGAAAATAAAATGGAGTTGCATCAAGTTTATGTCTTTAAAACGGATGCAACCTGCGATTCAGAACATTGGACAGATGAACCCACTCAAGAATTAATTGAAACCGCCACTTTTGCCAGCGAAACAACGCCTTTTGATGCCATGGAAAAAGCCCTTCATCAGGCTTATTCCAAAATTACCCGCGCGGATAAACGCCCTCATTTTAAGATGATTCATGAATATCCACTATCGGGAACACCGCCGATAATGACGCATATTTTTGAAAATACTGCCCCGAGTTCTCGGGATGACGATAAAATCGTCAAGGGTCAACGCATTATCGCTAGTAAAGGCGCGATCGAATCTATTTTAAAATATTCCACCCTCAATGAAACCGATAAAGTTAAAGTTCAGGACAAAGTAACTCTTTTTGCCAATCAAGGTTTACGGGTTTTGGGCGTGGCTAAAGTGGAAAATACGAATATTGACTTTCCAAAAACGCAGCAGGAATTTTCATTTGAGTTTTTAGGTTTAGTCGGTTTTTATGACCCGCCTAAACACAATATTGAAAAGGTGTTTAAAAAATTTTATGATGCGGGAATCCAAGTGAAAATTATCAC
>JANMYC010000042.1:0-5206 GCA_031381715.1 Saprospiraceae bacterium | reverse complement strand
AATTCGTGTAATCCGATGAATTCGTGGCTTAATAACTTTTATGTATGGTGTCGAAAAATGTATTTAAATAATTGACAATCAATTATTTATTTAAAAATTAAAAATGATTATTGACTTAAAATTCCAATATAAATGACAAAGCATTTCAATAAAAAAATATCAGTTTTGGCTGTTTTAATGGGTATAATAACGCTCTCGTGCCTTTTTACAAGCGCATCAAGGTTGGGCGATGGCGATATGCCAACCGAAGATGATTATTATAAAATCATCAAATTGCCTACGCCCGAAGGCATTGTTATGGAAGTGGGTGGTATTGCGACCCTTCCCAATGGAAACTTGGCGGTATGTACAAGGAGAGGGGACGTTTGGATTGTAGAAAATCCATCTGCACCATTGCCCACGTATCGAAAATTTGCAACGGGCTTGCATGAAGCTTTGGGAGTTGCTTTTAAAGATGAAAATCTATATGTAGCACAAAGGGGTGAATTGACCAAATTGGTGGATAAAAACGGCGATGGTAAGGCTGAACGCTATGAAACGGTGTATTCATGGCCCATTTCAGGGCATTATCACGAATATTCATTTGGTCCTAAAATTGCTCCCGATGGTACATTTTTCGTAACTGGAAATGTGGGTTTTGGTAGTTCTGATTGGTGGGCAGGTAAATCATTCGTGCCTTGGCGTGGTTGGACAATGAAAATTTCGGAAGATGGTAAAATGCAGCCTTTTGCAGCGGGTATGCGCTCGCCTTGCGGTATTGGAATGGTAGATGGCGAGTTTTTTTACGGCGATAATCAAGGTGATTGGATGGGTTCGGGCTTTATTATGCACATTGAAAAGGGCGATTTTGCGGGTCATCCCGTTTCATTAAAATGGGCAGACAACCCTGAATCGCCTGTAAAAATGCGTCAAGAAATGGTGTACAAAGCGGTTGATCCTCGTGATAATCCTAAAGTAAAACCTGAATATATCAAGGATGAACCCATGACGACTATCTATGAAATGGGTAAAAAAACGTATCCCAACATGGGCATCAAGCCCCCCTCAGTATGGTTGCCTCATGGTATCTTAGGTGTCTCTACTTCGGAGATAATTACGGATGATACTAAAGGCGCTTTTGGTCCTTTTGCGGGTCAAGTATTTGTGGGTGACCAAGGGATGTCGAAAATTGCGCGAGTTTTTCTTGAAAAAGTGAATGGAGCGTATCAAGGAGCATCATTTGATTTCAGAAGTGGTTTTCGTTCGGGCGTATTGCGCATGGCGTGGGGCACCGATAATGCCATGTACGTAGGCGGTACAAACCGTGGTTGGGGCTCAACAGGCAAAGAGCCTTACGGCTTAGAGCGCATGGTTTGGACTGGTAAAACGCCTTTTGAAATGAAAGCCGTGCACGCAATGCCAGATGGTTTTGAAATAGAATTCACAAGTCCAGTCGATAAAACTACTGCAGAAAATGTGGATAATTACATTGTTTCGAGTTATACATATAAATATCATGCAGTTTATGGCAGCCCTATGGTCAATATCGATGACAATGCCGTGCGAGGGGCAAAAGCTACGGCTGATGGTTTGAAAGTACGCATAGTTGTTGATGGATTGCGCGAAGGGTACATTCATGACATTAAACCGGAGGGAGTACGTTCGGCTCAAGGCAAATTGCCAGTATTGCATCCACAAGCGTTTTATACTTTGAACAGCATTCCAACGGGTGCAAAAGCGGATATTACGCTCGTAAAACCTAAACCAAAAGCTAAAAAAGTAGTTGAAGATGCCGGTATAGCCGTCAATACACCTGACAATCAGATGAAAGAGGCTCGACCAACTGCTGAAGGTGTCAACACTAAAGTTGATAAAAAAACTAAAGCAACAACTAAGCCCGCAGTGAAACCTGCTGCTGCTCCTGTCATTAATGAAAAAGAAGTGCAAGTTTTACTCTCGAAATATACTTGTTTGGCTTGTCATAAAGCAAGAGAAAAAGCAGTGGGTCCCGCTTATGTGGAAGTAGCAAAGCGCAAATATTCAGTAGAGAAAATGGTACAATTGATATACGAACCGAAGCCTCAAAACTGGCCTGATTTCGCAACGCCGATGGCTCCTATGCCTAATGTACCTAAAAAAGACGCTGAAAAAATAGCGGCTTGGATTAATAGTTTGAAGTAGTGAGGAACTCCAGTTCCGAAAGTAAAACAAAAAAAGTCCAGTTTCTCGTTTGAGATAATTGGACTTTTTTTTACGTAACTGGAGTTCCGCCCTACTTAGCGTTCACCAACGTTTTTAACCAAAAAACGGGGCTTAAAATGCGTTTGCGAACATCAATATCATTGAACATGGCATACACTAAATCTGATATTTGAACGTTTTTGGACGCTATCCATAAAACGAAATTGAAAATAGCGGGATATTTTCCTAAGCGTTGCAGTTTATAACTCAAGTTCAATTCTGTTCCCATTACACGCCAAACCCTTGTATCATAATCTTTTAAAAAGGCTGTTGAGTAGTCATTGGCTTTTAAACATTTCTCAGCTTGTTCGGCAGCGATATAGCCGCTGTAAACGGCATTGCCAATGCCTTCGCCTGTAAGCGGGTCAATAAGACAAGCGGCATCGCCTACGAGCATATAATTGTCGCCGGATAAAATACGTCTTTTTGAACCCAACGGTAAAGGAAAACCAACAATATCATCAATCAATTCAGCATTTTGAAAACGCTCTTTGATGCCTGGGTTATTTTCAATAATATCCAATAACATCTTTTTTAAATTGACTTTACGTGCGCTAATCGTAGAAGTTAGCATACCAACACCCACATTGGCTTCACCATTGGGCAAAGGAAATACCCAAAAGTAACCGGGAAGGTGTTTTTTCAAAAAATGCAATTCGATATAATTGTCGGGATGGCAATTAGAGACATTTTTGTAATAAGCACGTACGGCTCCCGCATTATGCTTTGGGTCAACTGTAATATTTGCAACGTGGCGAGTGAAAGCGGAGTTAGCGCCATTAGCAGCGATGACTAAAGTGGTTTTAATGCTGAAATCGCCCTTTTTATTTTTTAAAATCCACCCCCCCTCAGTACGTTCATGAATTTCGACATTAACATTTTCAAGAAACTGAATAAGCGGCTGTTTGCGCACTTTTTCAACTAAAAAATTATCAAAATCAATGCGTTTTGAGACAAAACAAGGCGTTTTATCTTCTTCTTTATTGTAGTTTTTACGGAAAGGAACTCGAAACTCACGTTTATTATCCATCCAAAACGTGACGCCCCATGAGTCCGCTTGAATGGTTGTTTTTTCAAAATGGTTGACAATATCGGGGTCAATGCGATTCAAAATAGCCACAGTACGCCCTGTCATGCCATCACCACAGATTTTATCTCTCGGAAATTGCGCTTTATCCACCAATACTGAGGGGATGCCGAGTTGAGCGAGACGAAGTGCCGTAGCCGCTCCGCCGGGGCCCGCGCCTAAAATACAAATTTGAGTTTCAATCATCGGATTTGTTTTGGTTTTTAAAGGCGTAAAAATAGGTTATAGTATTCAAAATCTTTTACAATTTGCTATTTTTTAAAGAAAATGAAAAAAACACTTTTTCATTTAGGCATAAAATACTATCTTTGCACTCGCTTTTGAAGATAGGTGTTTTTTACAAGCATTTTAAGTTGAAAACAAAGGTTTTGACTGAATTTCAAAGGCTTAATTTTGAAATTTTTATTTTTTTAATTTATAAATAATTATCAATGCCTACTATTAATCAATTAGTACGTAAGGGCAGAACTGTAATTGAGACCAAAAGCAAGACCCGTGCTTTGAATTCTTGTCCACAGCGTCGTGGTGTATGTACTCGTGTATATACTACAACTCCCAAGAAACCAAACTCGGCATTGCGTAAGGTAGCGAAGGTACGTCTGACCACTGGCTCTGAAGTAATTTGTTACATTCCGGGCGAAGGTCACAACTTGCAAGAACACTCAATCGTGCTTGTAAGAGGTGGTCGTGTGAAAGACCTACCAGGTGTACGTTATACCATCGTGCGTGGTGCGCTTGATACTGCGGGTGTGAAAAACCGTAAGAAGAGCCGCTCTAAGTATGGTGCTAAACGCCCTAAAGCTGCGAAGTAATTTCAATTTTTGAAGATATAAGACATCAGATATAAGACATTAGATATAAGACTGTTACTGGTTTTAAATCTTTCATCTTAAATCTTTCATCTTAAATCTTGGAAAAAAAAGTTTTGTTTTTATGCAATGAGCCGTTAGAGAAGTGGATGTTTTTAAAACTATCCAGCGAGAGGTTGGGAAATGCCCCCTCAGTATTTAGCGGTTTTGAATCCAAATTTCCTTAAATTTAAAAGGCAAATTCTCAATGAGAAAAAGAAAACCGAAAATTCGACATATTGCGGCGGATCCACGTTACAGTGACCCTATCGTTACGCAATTCGTCAACAACTTGATGTATGATGGTAAAAAGTCAACATCATTCGCAGTTTTCTATGATGCATTAGATATCATCAAAGAAAAAACAGGCGAAAATGAGCACCAGTTGTTCAAAAAAGCATTGCAAAATGCGATGCCTCAGGTAGAAGTTCGTTCACGCCGTATTGGTGGAGCAACTTTCCAAATTCCAACTGAAATTCGTCCAAAGCGTAAAATTGCTATTGGAATGAAATGGTTGATTCGTTTTGCGCGTAACCGCAGTGGTAAAGGTATTGCTGACAAATTAGCGGCAGAATTCATCGCAGCGAGCAAAAATGAAGGTGCAGCTATCAAACGTAAGGAAGAAGTACACCGCATGGCAGAAGCAAACCGTGCGTTTGCTCACTACAAAGCGTAAAAATACCCTTGTTGAAAATAAAAAGCCTTGTATCTTCGGATATGAGGCTTTTTTACGTTTACGGGAATTTAATATAAATTATAATTGATTTTTATATCAAAGTTTTATGAAGAAGTATCTGAAAACGCTTCAACTGTTATAGATGGCTTGATATTGGCTTAATTTTTAGTAAATAATGTTGTAATTGATTGAAAAAAGCAGCATTTGCCCGAAGTAAGTCGTATATTTGCGCCGTTTAAAAAGTAAAATATACTTCGAGCAAGACTAAAAAAAAACTAAAAACCACAATTTCATGAAAAGAGTACTTGTGACCGGTGCCGCCGGCTTTTTAGGCTCGCATTTGTGCGACCGTTTTATTGCAGAAGGTTATCACGT
>JANMYC010000030.1:0-6705 GCA_031381715.1 Saprospiraceae bacterium | reverse complement strand
TTGCTCTTTTATTGGGCATCAATCAGAGGTTTTAACAATTCAATCAGATAATGTAGATTTTAATTTGAGTGAAGGGTTACATCTTCAAGAAGTTTTAATCAAAGCATATTCCTCTTATAAAGGAGGGTGTTTCTGTTGCGGTTTTTTAACGTCCTTAAACGATGAAGATTGGCAAAACCCGCTCACTCCTACCCCCCTCAGTAATGGCTACACAAAACTGACTTACGAAGTGGATATTTCATCAAAAGGCGTTTATCACTATTTAAATAATCGTTTTGAGGATAAAAAAGTCCAATATCAGATATTCAAATCTACGGACGGTGAAAATTTCAAACTCATCGGCATATCTCGTTCGGATTCTACACGGGTTTTTAAAAGCACTTTTAATGGTGCTGAATTGGTATTTGGTGGCAGCCAGTTTTTGGATAAAAGCATCAATACTGCCGATACGACTTATTACAAAGTCGAAGGCTACCTCGTCGATGTTGAGGATGAAGACGGATATGTGGAAGAAGTGCGCGATACCCAATATGTCTATCGCCAAACGACAAAAGTGCTGCCCGTTGAAGTTTTAAAAATCACGAATCTGTATGCTCCTCGCCAAAGTCCGCAAATAGAATTAAGCCTCAAAACGCCTCAAGAAGGGCAAGCCGATTTCGTCGTTTCAGATATGTCGGGGCGAGTTGTTTTAAAACATCAACAACCCCTTTTTAAGCAAAATAATACCTTGATTTTGCCTTTTGATGATATGCCTTCGGGTATGTATGTGCTATCCGTGCGGCAAGGCGTGCAAGTGGATAGTCGGAAATTTATGGTGGTGAAGTAATTGAATTTAAAGACCCGTGCCGCCGCTTTGATTAGCAGTGGCACGGGTTTAAAACAGTTTTTTATGGGTTATTGATGAAAACTCTCACTCACAAATTTCAAAACTTCGGGCAAAGCCGTCCGCCAATATGTCCAATTGTGTACCCCTTCACGGACGCGGAATTCATGCGGGATTTTTTTATCAATCATCAAAGCGTGGAGTGCCATATTGCCTTTTATTAAAAAGTCTTTATCCCCACAATCTATATAAAAACGGACTTTTTTAAGGTCATCAACATTCGCTTTTTCAATGATTTTTAAAGCCGAATTCTGGGCATAATGCTCTGAAAGACGCTCTTTCCCTTTCAAACCTTTGCCGTAAGGGAGCCCCAAAGCTGCATCCCAATTTTCATTGGGCATATTTGTGATTTCATCATCCGTCCAGACGGCTGCACTGAGGGGTGCTGCGGCTGCGAACAATTCAGCGTGTTTTGTCGCCATCATGAGTGTTCCGTGACCGCCCATCGAAAGCCCTGCTATAGCACGATAGCGTTTTTGAGCGCGAATACGGTACGTTTTTTCTATAAAAGGCATAAATTCTTTGATGAAAAAATCCTCGTATTTTTCCTTTCCATCGTAGCTATTGACATACCAATTGACACCGCCATCGGGCATGGCGATAATCATGGGTGCAGCAGTGCCATTTTGAATGGTATTATCTGCAATTCTATTCGTTTCACCGAATTGAGTCCAGCCAGTTTCATCATCGGTATAACCATGCAATAAATATAAAACAGGATAACTCCGATTGGATTTTTCATAATCCGAAGGGAGGTAAATGCTGTATTTAACATCTTTACCTAAAATAGCACTTTTAATAATCAGGCTTTCTTTTAAAAGACCTTGCTGTCCAAATACCGTAAAAGCCATTAAAAACAGGGAGAAAGTGAGTAGTTTTTTCATTTTTATATCATTTTGTTGTTTAAAATTGTTGAAATACTGAGGGGGTATCGGCTTTTGGGTGTCGGATTTCGGACACGTCAAAAGCAAACGAAATCCGACATCAATACTGATAGGGCAGTGTTATCTATTTTTTTAATATTTTATCTTGAAATTTTAATTTTCCCACCACAAATTTACCCACTTTTACACCTTGTTCATTCCCTTTTTCACAATCTGAGCGGTAGTGAATCCCCGCATAAACCCGACTGATTGACGCTTCCAAAGCCGCTTCTCTGAATGACTTGAAAGAGCGAACGGGCAAACCGTATTCTTTTTCGGTTTCATCGGTATAGGCTTGATTATCGCCAAAGAGGTGGGTCAAAACCTCCGCTGCCGAAGCCGAAACCGTGCTATGACCGCTTGTGTAAGCCGGAAACGGTGGCGTTACAAGATGCGGATGCCATTCTTTTTCAATTTTAGCACTTATAACCGTCTCAGGTCGCACCCGAAGGCTCGCATATTTTTCGTACCAACAACTGATAAATGCTTCATACAACGCCAAAGATGTCATCGTATATGCCTTTAAAGATGGGTAAAACCCTACTTTCCTATCTTTTAAAAATGACTGACAAATCGATAACCAATGTCCTCCAGGCGTCATTTTTTTATCTTGAAACATCAAATGCCCTTTGTGGCGCGAGACAAAGGGGTTATCATCCCAAAAAGTAAAGATATTTTCACGTTCTTCATCCAATTTTTTACTGATTTCATGTACCTCAACCACTTCTTTCCAAAATGGACTATTTTTATCCTCGCTATAAGGCGCAGGTTTCGCCGCTCTAATCTGACCCGCAGAATCCAATGCCATAGATTTCATTTTCATCCAATGGGGTTCTACACCATCTGCATAATCGGGCGGCGTCGGAATCCATCGCCCTGCAATGTCATTTTTAACTTCAAAACGTTCCATGCCCCGCGTTTCCTTATAATTATCCCCATTTAAACGCTTGATAACGACATCCGCCACGCTTTGACCGAATGCCACAGAGCGATTAAAGACCTCTTCCGAAGAGCGCGTTTTCAATTCGCCCAAGGTTTTTGCTTCAAAATCAGCCAAGTCTTTTACCGAAAAAATTACTTTGGGCGCAGTTGCACACAAGGCTTTAATGGATGCAACCGTGAAATCATACTCTTTCCCCGCTTCTGGGGTCGGCATTTTATCAAAACCTTTCAATTGCTCCGTGATGGAATTGGCATTTTGCTCAGAAAATTTGCCCGCTTCATAAGCCGCTAAAAGGGGATAAACATATACTCTACTCGCCACAGGCGGCGTGAAAATATCCGTCACGATAATATCCGTCAACTTCTTTTGCGCTTGATGGAGGTATTCAACATCAGAAAGTGTAGTGCCCTTTTTTTCAGAAGTTTTGGTGTCTTCTTTACAACTGCATAATGCAGAAATAGCTAAGCAAAAAATGATAAATTTTTTCATAATGAGATGTATTGAGTTACTTTAATTTGTTCCAAATCGCTGTTTTGAAGGTTTTTACTGAGGGGTACGCCGTTCTACTTTTTCACAACTTGCTTACTCATATTTTTCAACCAAACTACGGACAAAGGCTTATCAGGCGTTTTACCCATTATGTAAAAACTACCCAACACAATATCTTCTCGACCGTCGCCATCCATATCGGCAGCGTCCATTACCAACCATTTTCCCTTGCTCGAGTGAGCAAATGTAGAAATAGCAAATCTATTATTACCCTTGTTTTCAAAGAATAAGAAGCCTTCACTGGGCTTATTAACGGCATCGGGGAAAAAGGCGATTGTTGCCAAATCCACATCACCATCACCGTCAAAATCACGGGCTAAGACCTCTCCTGCCCCATAAATTGGATAAAAATAAGCCTCTTTAAACTTATTTTGACCATCATTGTTAAAAATACGCAAACCGTGATAGCTTTTTAAAATCATGGAATAATCTGCATTATCGCCATTCGTGTAGAGTATATCCAACTTGCCATCCCCATTCATATCCGCCAAATCAATCGAACTTGAACCATAAACGGATGAAAAAACCATGACTTCTTCTTCCCTAAACTCGCCTTTACCTTGATTGTAAAAAATGGAAATATGCTCCCGCGCTTGACAAAATAGAGCGACAATATCCATTTTACCGTCACTATTCATGTCTTTTAAAAGCGTCATACGCGCGCCAGGGAAACTCGACAAAAGATGTTCTTGATGCGTTGTGCCATCGTACCAAGTCAAATTACCCAATGTATTCCCATAATTACAAATGAGAAAATCCTCCACGCCATCTTCATCCATGTCCACTATTTTCAAGTTCACCGGTCTCCTCAGCGAATCAATAATTGTAGATATTTGATTTTGAGCATTGATTTTCTTCAATTTTCCTTTTTGAGCATCATTTGGATCCATAATACCCATTTCAACAAAGTATTTATCTCCCCCCCTCAGTATCATATCCGAAACAGGGTTCTCAATTTTGAAAGAATCTACTCGTTTCAGTTTTTTATCATATATTTCAATCAAATTTTTATCTCTGCGCGATACCAATAATTGATGATTCAATGTATCAATTTTTACCATACTGATTAAAGGCAAGCGAGTTTCAAGACTGACAGCTTCCTTCACTTCAAAAAAGGGTAAACTGTTTTTAATGGCTTGTTTGGCAGCCTGAAGCAAAGGTTTTTCAGGGGCATTTGAGGTATAATAATCCTTTAATTTCTGCCAATCTTCTTCGGTTAAAAGGGGATTATTAGGATATAAACCCGATTGTGCTACAGCTTGAATATCCTCTGGGTTCATATTAAACATCTTCTCGGCTACCGATTTCATCCCCAAATAATACGACATTTCGGGCAAAATACCCTTTTCCCAAGTCATTTTATCCAACAACTCAGGCTCTGGTTTGAGGTGGCAATTGGCACAATATATTTCCGCAAGTTCTTTGCCCGAGAGGTTGGTAGGCTTTGCCGTGAAATTTTGCTCCATTTTATTGGATTGAGTGCAAGCCCATAAGCAGCAACCTAAAAAAAGTATATATACCCAATATTTCATCAAATCAAGCCATTTATAATTTCATTAAAGCTCTAAAAACACCATCCACTACCAATCCAATATGTCCAATATTCAATTTTTCAACTACATCCTGCCTTGTGTGATAGTTTTTGTTACGATAAAAAGCAGTGTTTGTAATCATGACCGCACTATAATCAAATTTCCAATAGTTTAGATGGTCTGAAAAATCAATACCCGCTAAAGCTGAAGGAGCTTTGAATTTTTTACTACGAATGGTCTGTTCCTCAAGCATATTTTTTCTAAATGATTTCGCAAAATCACCACTTCTAAGCTTTTCTACAATTGTTATAAAGTTACCCTTTGTACCATAAATCCATTTCAAAAAACCTAAAGGATAATTTTGAGACCCCTCAGTATCTGAATAATAACCTATCATTTCTAAACTAATCATACCTTTCACAGGTATTTTATTATCGTATAAATACTTTGCGTGAACGTAACTACCCATATATTCAGTGCGAAAATAAGGGGGTTCCTCTAAGGTATAAGCCACCAAATCGAAGCGGTACTTCAAGCTTTGGTTTTTCAATAATCTCGCTAATTCTAAAAGCCCAGCCACACCACTCGCATTATCATCCGCCCCTTGATAGTCGCCACAAACATCATAATGGGCACCTATTATAATACGTTCAGCATCTTTAGGACCAAACGAAGCGACGATATTTTTATATTCTGACTCTTTTACATCAAATTTTTGCTCTTCTACTGAGGGGGTCTCTTTTAAAAACTCCGATTTGATATAATTCGCTACCTGATTCAAAATTTCCACGTTTTTATAATTTCGGCTACGTGATGTATTTGTTATTGAATACAAATCCGTTTTAAGTCGTATTGTGTCTGACAAACGAGGATAAAGTTTGATTTCAGAATCTCTGTTATCCCGTTTTAGCCATGTAAAGCTTAATAATAATATAGAAAAAAATATTAAACTCCTTTTCAGTAGCGTTTTTAGGTTCATAAGAATTGATTTTAAATTAAGACTATTCCAATAAAATTTTTCGAGAAGCCACACCTTTATTATCCATAAATTCGATTCTTAAAACGTTAGAATTTGTCGAAATACTGAGGGGGTGTTGCGATAGAAAGCCGTTACCTCTTATAAATTCTTTTAACTGAGTCTGACCATTTTTAAAGACAATTTTAGCTTTCACCTCCGAAGGGTTCGGGATGAAATACTTCAAACTCGCTTTTTTAGAAGAAAACACCTTTAAAACGCCTTTGTTTTGAGTAGCAATTATCAATTCCTTATTTTGTTTCGGTAAAAAAACGGAGGACAACGCTCGCGCATCATTTGGAACATAAAATCCACTTTCATTCATTTCAACAGCTTTAAACTGGTTTTGACCCATGTTTTTTAAAACCAAACCATTGAATGCATCGGCTCGCCCTTGTAAAAGTTCCATGCCATAATCATTGCCAACCATTATCAAATCCAAAAGTCCATCTTGGTCATAATCATAAGGCAACATGCCATAAATAGGCGCTAATTGTGCCGACGCAGGCAAGGCAGATATTTTAAAATGACCGCCGCCCGTATTTTCAATATAACTCGTGGACATACAATTGGCTTTTAAAATTTGAGCCCCTTTGAGTTCCTCCGCTGTAAAAACATCCTTTACTGTAGCCGAGCCAAATGCACCATAAGTTTGAAATTTACGACGAATTAAGACCAATTGCTTAATCATATCATCGCGGGTATGATAAAAATACTCTTGTTTTCTGCCCAACGTATCATTCCAATAACAGGAAATAAAAGGGTCATATAAGCCATTATTATCAAAATCTTTGGCGTAAATACTGAGGGGTTCATTACTTGTGCATTTGAAATATGTGTTTTGCCCAAAATTCCCCGCC
>JANMYC010000011.1:0-5164 GCA_031381715.1 Saprospiraceae bacterium | reverse complement strand
GGTTTCTTCAAATCTCCAGTTATGGGAATTTTATAATCAATAACGTTGCCTCGTTCACGAATAAAAAGCATAATAAGAGGTATTGGTATCCAGTGCCTATCTTCATTCTTTACTTTTTTACTCACGCGCGGGTCAATAATGGTCAAATTATTATCACTTTTTATGACGCCATTTTCAACATTCCATTGACCCTTCAAGTCTATCGTTCCTCTGTCAAAAGGAAAAGATGTATAATTAAGGAGGTAGGCATTGAACATGGGAACGGGCAACTTCTCAAAATGGTAGTCAACGTCAAAGTCTTTGGTGTCTTTGGGATTCATGCTGAGCGTTGTAGTAGCATAACCGAACGGCTCGATACCAGATTTCAAATACACCTTTGCGCGTTTGTGGTTTTTATCAATTGAATCGGCAACTACGTTCAGCGGATTCAAATTCATGGTAAATTTTTCACTTCTTGAAAAATCATTGAATTTCAAATCTCCATTGTAAATAACCAATTTATTGACCTTAAAAGGGCTTTCAAAAAGATTTTGACCCACCATTTTTATGTACTCAGCTATTTCAATAATGAGGTTGAATTGAGTGGTATTGGCTTTGGCATTGGTTATTTTGGAGCCGTTTCGTCCAAACATAGTTTGTAGATTATCCAGATGGTCATAGCGTTCATATTTGAAATAAGGTCGAGTGAGGATGACGGAATCATAACTATATATGTGCTTTTTAGGGCTCATTTCATTGATTTCTATCAATAGTTTATCAAATGACAGATAATCCTCTTTGGCGGTTTTCCCAAAATGAAAATCATTGATTACCAGTCTACCTGAGTTAGTGACGTTTTCTCTGATGAGTAGATTGCCAGTTGAATGAATATTGGCATCGAGATTGGCAGTGAAACTCCCATAGTTCGATATGTCTTTTAAATACTGTTCTAATATTTGTAAATCGAATTTGTTGATAGCTACCGCTAAGCGATAATCCTTATTTTCAACATTAATAGTCATATCGCCCTTCATATCGCCCTTTCCAACGCCAGAAACAAAAGAAAATTTGGCGGCTATCGTATCCGTATCCCAGCGTTTGCCGGTGCTTTCGATATTGACATTTTTAATAAAATAATTGATGGGAATGAGCTTGTCGCGATAATGAAACTCGCCGTCGTTAATCTTAATGTTAAGGGCATTAAAATGCGTTACCGCTTTGATAGTATCAGAAAGTTCTTTACCCGAAAACTTTTCAATCAAATCACTGAAATTGAGACTTTTTTTGACTTGGGTAATTATTCCTTTCGGACGATCCAAAGTGAGCGCGTTGATTTCATACGTTTTGTTAAATAATTTAAGCATGGAGATATTGATGCTTACCCCCTCAGTAAAAAGGAAAACGCTGTCACTTTTCAACTCAAATACTTTAAAATTATTAAAATGTAAGTAGCCCGTGAAAGGATTCACATAAGCCCAATCCATTTGGATTTGCCTTCCTGTATATTGCTCGTCGTACTTTTCAACCAAGTACTTTGTGATGGGTGAAATGAATAAAATAACTATTACGATAAGCGTTATGAGTGCGCCCATTGAAATTAAAGCTATCTTTTTAAATTTTTGCATAAGGTATCGTTGAAGTTGCCGCTCAAAATTTTAAGATGAATACACGATAAAAAAGGCACCAAGCTTTTAGCAGGGTGCCTTCAAGGAATTGCGAAGTGGAACCATATTTATTATCTTGAATTAATCTTGTAATGTTGTTTTTTAGATGTTTATGCGCTTCAGCGAATCCAAAAGACCAAATGCCTGAAGCAGCCAAATGACTACCAAGATGACCACAACAGCGTTGAGGATACTTTTGATTTTGCTATCCATCGGGACGTAATTATTTACGAGCCAAAGAAGAACACCAACCACAATGAGGACGAACAATACATTTAATAGAGGCATAATATTTATTTTTGACAAAGATATGCCCTTTCGGTCTCTACACTGTTATATAATTTTGAGAATATGTTACATAATTCCCATATTTGAAACTGACAATAAAGCATATAATAAATTTATCTTTTACGGAAGGTCTTGCGGAACACTATAGTTGTAGAAATTAAAATTAATTCACAAAAGTGGAAAAAATACTAAGGCGGGGTGTCTCAAAAATTTAGATACAAAAAACAATATTCATACATCAGGTGAGAGTTTGATATTAATGGGAAAATACATTTTTCTAATGAACATAGAGTCTATGTAGGTTTACATAGACATTTTTCTAATGAACATAGAGTCTATTCAGGTCTACATAGACATTTTTCCAATGAACATAGAGTTTATTCAGGTGTACATAGACATTTTTCCGATGTACATAGAGTTCATTCAGGTGTACATAGACATTTTTCCGATGTACATAGAGTTCATTCAGGTGTGCATAGACATTTTTCCGATGTACATAGAGTTCATTCAGGTGTGCATAGATATTTTTCTGATGTACATAGAGTTCATTCAGGTGTGCATAGACATTTTTCCAATAGACATAATTAAAAATTAAAATAACGACGATAAAACATCACCACAACATATAATTAAAAATTATACCTTTGTTCATACTAAATTCACAAAATAATTAATATGCCTTTATTTCAACAATCCGTTCAAAAGAAATATATCAAAGACTTAGATAAAGCAAAAGTGGAAATTGCTTATCAAAAGTTATTAGCTCATTTTGGTAATGCTGAAATGCAAGAGAATATCAGAAACTCTAAAGAAGAACAATATCAAGAAGGGTTTTTAAGAGAATTATTTGTGGATGTTTTAGGTTTTGTGTTGAATCCTCAGCCTAATTTTAATCTTATTACTGAACAAAAAAACGAAAAAAACAGTAAAAAAGCGGATGGTGCCATTCTCAGAAATGGTAAACCTCTCGCAGTGATTGAATTAAAGTCAATCAAAACGACTGATTTACAATCCATTGAAATCCAAGCATTCAGCTATAAAAATAACCAAACGGATTGTGTTTATGTCATTACTTCTAATTTTCAAAAATTGCGTTTTTATATTGAAAATGCCGTTGATTTTGAAGAATTTGATTTGTTTGACCTCAGTAAAGAACGTTTTGAATTATTATATCTCTGCTTGCACGCTGATAATGTTTTGTCGGATTTGCCTTTGCGCATCAAACAGGCATCGCTGGAAAGAGAGGAAAATATTACAAAGAAACTTTATGCTGATTATTCCCTTTTCAAACAAACTCTTTTCAAAGACATTACCGATAACAATATATCCAAGGGGTTTAAACCCCTTGAACTTTTCAAAAAAACGCAAAAGCTGTTAGACCGTTTTTTGTTCATTTTCTTTGCTGAAGATAAAGGATTATTACCGCCTAATTCTGTTTCTGAAATTCTTAATCAATGGGATAAATTAAAAGATTTAGATGCTTATCAACCACTTTATAATCGTTTTAAACTCTATTTTGGGTATTTGAATAATGGTCATAAAGGCAAAATTTATGATATTTTTGCTTACAATGGAGGGCTTTTTGCGCCTGATGAATTATTGGATAATCTCAAAATAACGGACGGTATTCTTTATCAACATTGTCGGGTTTTGAGTCATTACGATTTTGATACAGAAGTAGATACCAATATTTTAGGGCATATTTTTGAGCATAGCCTTAATGAAGTAGATGAAGTAGCGGCACAATCCAAGGGGTTTAAACCCCTTGAAAACAGTAAAACAATTGGAAAAAGAAAGAAAGATGGTATCTTTTACACACCTCGATACATCACAAAATACATTGTGGAAAGTACCGTAGGCGAATTGTGTAAACAGAAAAAAGAAACGTTGGGGCTTGATAATGAAACGCTTATAAAAGCGGATACTAAAAAAGACCGTAAACTCTATCAAACTAAAATAGGAGAATATCGGAATTGGTTATTGCATTTGACAATCTTAGACCCCGCTTGTGGTTCTGGTGCATTTCTCAATCAAGCATTGGAGTTTTTAATTCAAGAACATCGCTTGATTGATACCATGACGGCAATGCTTTTTAGCGATAGCCTCATAATGACCGATAATATTACAGAGATATTAGAAAACAATATTTTTGGTGTGGATATCAATGAGGAAAGCGTAGAAATTGCACGTCTTGCTATGTGGTTGCGCACGGCAAAAGTAGGGCGTAAATTGAATGATTTAAGCCGTAATATTAAGTGTGGTAACTCTTTGATTAGTGACCCCTCAGTAGCGGGCGATTTGGCGTTTGATTGGTATAAAGCATTTCCAAAAGTTTTTAAAATAAAAGAAAAAACCGCTTTTCATATTGTGCTTACTACGCACAATTCGCGTACTTCGCAGCGTATGATTGACTATAAAGTAGAAAAGGGCGAACCGCTTAACTTTACTTTAGAAGAGGAAATCGCCATGACTGAAATTATTGGCAGTATTATTAAAGAGAAAAATTACAATTGTTTAGAATATAATATCTGTAAAGACCATGTTCATTTGATATTGGTTTGCGAAGCAGAGGAATTAAACGATATTGTTAAGACAATCAAAGGAAAATCTGCTTATTTATTCAATCATCGGGAAGTTCAATCCAATGGGTTTCAACCCATTGCAAATAGTCTTGGTCAAGGATTAAGCAATGGGTTAAAACCCATTGGAGTTCATAATGGCTCTGTTTGGTCACAGAAATTCTTTAGAGCTTTTATGGATGAATGGGAATTACAAAATCTATCTAATCGCCCAGGTTGGATTTTTGAAGATTCATATCTCCAAAATGCCCTTTATTACGTTAAAAATAATCGTAAAAAACATCAATTACCAGAATCTGCGGCATTAGAAAAGATAATTGCATCCTTTTGTGTTGATTTGAATACTGCTTATGCCGAAGAATATAAAGGTGGGTTTGATGTGGTGATTGGGAATCCGCCTTATGTAAGAGTGCAACAACTAAACTCAAGAGATGTTGATTTTTACTTTGCCAATTATAAAACGCCAATAGGCAAATTAGATTTGTCGATACTATTTTTTGAAAGATGTTTATCTTTAATTAAAAAAAGTGGGCAAGTGAGTTTTATTTCATCCTCACAATGGATGCAAACAGACTATGGTAAAAACATAAGAAAATTACTATCTGAGGGGTACATTAAGAAAATTGTTGATTTTGGTTCTTTGCCAGTTTTTGA
>JANMYC010000002.1:0-2453 GCA_031381715.1 Saprospiraceae bacterium | reverse complement strand
GCCTTCATACACATGCCCTTTCCATTTTCTCAAAGGTTCAGAATTGGTGGGAATTGGACCTAATTCGGGCAAACCCACGCCGCCATTGTCGGAAGCAAAAATGATAAGCGTGTTGTCGAGCAAATTTTGTTGTTTTAACGTTGCCATGATGCGCCCAATGCCTTCGTCCATACTCTCTATCATCGTGGCATAATCGGGATTGTATTTGCCTTTGTATTTTTCATATTTTAAAAAATATTTCCGCAATTTATCCGCCTTTGGCACAAGCAAAACGTGTGGTGCAGAATAGCACAAATGCAAATAAAAAGGCTTTTCGGCATCTTTTTTTCCGATAAAATCTATCGCATAATCCGTCAATTTATCGGTCATATACTCCTTGCCATTGTCTGTAAAAGTCTTTTTATAACTGCCTTCAAAAATACCATAATTGTAGTAATCAAGCCCATTTTTACCAATTAATCGGGTATAATCAAAGCCTTGACTCCACGGGGCGAGCGAGTCGGCATCGCCCAAATGCCATTTGCCAACCATGCCCGTTTGATACCCAAAAGTTTTAAGGCGTTCTGCCAATGTGATTTCCGAAGACGGTAAAAACTTCTGCCAATTAGCGGGTAAAACGGGTGAATTGGCATCGGTTCTGTCACCCACCAGAAAGTTCGTAATTTTCAATCTTGCAGGATGTTTGCCCGTCATAATTGCCGCCCTCGACGGCGAACAAACGGTGCTTGCCGCGTACGCTTGCGTGAACCGAATACCGCCTTTTGCCAAACTATCCAAATTGGGCGTTTCATTAAAAGGATTGCCGTAACAACCCAAATCCATATAGCCCAAATCATCGGCTAAAATGAAGATGATATTGGGCTTTTTTACCTCTTTTGTCTCAATTTTGGCACTGATGCACGACCACGAAACGAGAAGGAGTAAGAGGGCTTTTGTTATGTTTTTCATTCTTAAAATTTTGCGTTAAAACACCCGAAATACTGAGGGGGGGTAAATTTAGGAAATTTTAAAATTTCCTAAATCTTACAAAGCCGTTGTAAAACGATACGTCCCCGAACCCACACTCATTTGCAAATAACCATCTTTTAACTCTTTGATAATCAACTCTTTATTCGCCCCTAACAATTGATTATTCTCTTTTACACAGTCTTTATTTTTACAGGGAATAAAAACATCCGCACGGGTATTGACGGGAATAATGATGTCTAAAACCAATTGATTTCCCTCTTTTTTCCACGCCGATTTTATTTCTCCGTTGATAGATTGATACGTGGCTTTGACGTAATTAATGCCTTGTTTGGCAATTTCGGGCTTGATAACAAAGGTTTTATAACCCGCTTCATTGACTTTAATCCCTGCGGCATTGCCAAATAACCACTCATTGACTGAGCCAAAAGCGTAGTGGTTAAAGGAATTCATACCCGCATTGTTTTCAAAACCTTTGCCTTTGATATAGCTGTTCCAACGTTCCCAAATCGTGTTTGCACCGTTCATTACTTCAAAACCCCACGACGGATATTCGGTGCTTAACAGCAATTTATAGGCTGCGTCGGTGTGTCCTGTTGCTGAAAGTGCTGGTAAAAGTGGTTTTACCCCTAAAAAACCTGTGGACAGTTTTCCACCATTATTATTGATTAATTCGACCAACCAATCACCCGCTTTTTGGCGCAATTCGGGTTTCAATATATTCATGTGCAAAGCATTTGCGTAAGCCGTTTGGGTGTGTCCTTCAAAACCCATATCACCATCCACGTAACCCGCACCTGTGCCGTAAGCGGCGGCGTTTGTCTTAAATCTGCCTTTTGCATCGGCGTAATGTTGGGCAAATGCTTGTTTTATTTTATTAAAAATGTCGTCAAATCGCTGTGTTTCATCGGTTTTACCAATCGCTTTTGCCATTTCAGACATCATGGAAGCCGAGTATGCGTAATACATCGTGGCTAACATATCGGGCGGTGTTTTTTTACCGACCGATAACCAATCTCCGAAGCCACCTTTGGGGTTTATGTCCTCAAAACTTGCCTCTTTAAACACATATTCGTTTTTACTTCTGGTTTCTAAAAACTGCATATAAGCTGTCATATTTGTCCAAAACTCACTGATAACTCTCGTATCGCCATACGTTTTATAAATCGTGTAAGGACAAATTATACCTGCCTCCGACCAGCCTGGCGAGTAAGTATCTGTCACTCGAAGGCTTGGCGAAGGGGCGTAAATCGGGTAGGTATTGTCCGCCCGTTGTGCATCGTTCAAGTCCACCAACCATTTTGTAAAAAAGGCAGAAATATCATTGTTGAAAGTGGCGGATTGAATATAGGCTTGGGCATCGCCCGTCCAACCCATGCGTTCATCGCGTTGCGGACAGTCGGTTGGTACTTCAAAATAATTGGAACGTTGTGTCCAAACAATATTGCTGTACAACTGGTTAATCATCGCATTATCGGTTTCAAAAC
>JANMYC010001566.1:0-10295 GCA_031381715.1 Saprospiraceae bacterium | reverse complement strand
AATCAGAATAGCACCATCGCCGAGTGTTGGATTTCCGCCAAATGATGTCGTATGTATTAACTCTACTGATTCCATCAAGCTCAATTTATTGCCCAATAGTGCCAATACTTATGTTTGGACATCGATACCTGCTGGATTTACAAGCACTCAAGCAGCTCCGAATGTAAGACCATCGGTAACGACTACTTATAACGTAACGACTACAAGTCCACTCGGCTGTAAACGCACTCAATCAAAAGAAATTAAAGTAGCTGTGGCTTCTTTAACTACTTCTCCAGATGTATCAGCTTGTGTGGGCGACCCTGTTACCCTTACGGCTACAGGAACATCGAATAATATTAGTTTGTACGAATGGAGCTCTGGTCCCAAAACAGCCACAATTAATCCAGTAGTATCTAATACTACTAACTATACTGTCACTTTTACTTATAGTGCCTATTGTCCTGTTTTGACTAAATCAATAAGAGTAACCGCCATACCAGGATTCACGGTAAAAATATCACCTGATACTTTTGCCAATAAACTGGTTGACCAAGGCAATACTTTGGCTTTAACTTCTGTGCTAACGGGTAATTTCACTGCACCTACTTTCGTTTGGAAAGCCAATGATAAAGATGCTGGAACGACTCAGAATATTACTGCCGTTGCACTCGACCCTATTAATACTTACACAGTGAAAGTTAATTCTACCACTGGTTGTAGCGCTACTGCTCAAATTGTGGTGAATGTTCGGATTCCAAACTTTGAAATACCGAATGCTTTCACACCCAATGGCGATAATGTCAATGCTACTTTTAATATTGAATTTGATCCTGAAAATAAATCAAATTCATTCAATGCTGGCAATCCAAAACCACGTTTTTGGAAAGGTAACATCATCTTTGAATCCTTCCAAGTTTTCAACCGTTGGGGTGCAAAAGTATATGAAGAGGTGAGTCAAGCGCGTTTGAATGATAAAACGTATAAAGGTTGGGATGGTAAAAAAAGTGATACCGAATTACCTTCTGATGTTTATGTTTATATCATTAAACTAAAAATGCCGGACGGAACATCAAAGACGGTAAGTGGAGAATTGAACTTAATTCGTTAAAATATTTTTTTAAAATAAAAAGAACCTCATCAATACCATCTGATGAGGTTTTTTTTATTAAAATACTGAGGGGGGTAAAATAACATTTGCCAAATTATTTTTACCAAAAAACAATTATAACTTTGCAGCGCTTTTGGCAATTGGTTCGTTTATGAATCAATTCAAATACAAAAATGTACTTGTGGAGGGCAGTTAGAACTGTTTTTTACATTTTTTTAATTAAAATAGTGATTCAGTTCATTTTAATGTTTAATATTTTATCAATTATGAAATTTAATAAATTTTATTTAGTAAGTGCTTTAGTAGGATTAATTTTACTTTTAAACGCTTGTAATGCCGAAGATGATAAGCCATTTGACAACTACTCATCAGGCGTTTTCATCACAAATGAAGGCAAATTTTCGGGTGGTACTGGTACTGTAGATTTTTATGACCGCTCAATAGGGGGCATAAAAAATGATATTTTTACCAAAGAGAATAATGGTGCTTCGATTGGAAACATCCTCCAATCGATGGGTTTCTATAAAGATACAGCCTACTTAGTTGTTAATAACGCCAATAAACTTTCACTTGTCAACTACAAATCATTTAAATCTATTACTACTATTAATGGTTTTACGCTTCCCCGTTACTATCTAAACGTTAATGCTACTTTTGGCTATGTATCTGATTGGGGCGCAAATGGTTTGACGGGCAGTATTAAAGTATTAGACCATGCTACGAAAACGATAGCAAAAACTATAATCACAGGAAAAGGAGCGGATAAAATGATTTTAATTGGCACTACTGTTTGGGTTGTCAATAGTGGCGGCTTTGGTAAAGATTCCACTGTTTCCATTGTTTCTACTGTTGCAGATTCCGTTCTTTCAACTATCCAAGTGGGATTAGGCCCCAATAGTATTGTTCTAGATGGAAATGGTGACATTTGGGTGTTATGTGGGGGTTATTTTGATAGATCAGAAAGTGGTAAACTGGTGAAAATTAGAAATAATAAAGTAGAATATTCTTTTGATGTGCCTAAAAGTGCAAGCGCTTTGGTGACAGATATGTCAAAATCAATCCTATATTTCATTGCTAACGGTAAAATATACCAAAAAGATATTGCCAACTTTGGGGCAAATCCCCCCTCAGTATTCATCACTCAACCGTATTTTAGAGTGCCTTATTCCTTAGGTATAGATTCTAAATCGGGTTATTTGTATTGCACAGATGCTAAAGATTATTCATCCGAAGGCAGGCTCTACATCTTTGACCCGCAAACAAAAGTGCTCAAGGATTCCGTAAAAACGGGAATAGTACCAGGAAATATTTATTTTTTCTAAGCGATTTTGATATCATTTTCAAAAAAGATAAAGTGCGCCAAGTATAATATTTGGCGCACTTTTATTTTGTATCAAAACCTTTTTTAATCTAACACATCAGCATCATCATTCAGGTTTTGAATTTCTTTCTCTGTCTGATGCAGTTTTTCTCTACATAATTTTATTAGTTCTGAAGCCCGTTTTACATTTTGGGCTAAATCATCTATTTTGATAGCATCGTGTTGTAAACTATTGACGATAGCTTGAAGCTCTCTCATAGCTTCATCGTAAGAAAACTCTCCACTCCTTTTCTTTGACATATTTCTAATTTTACTCTATTTTAATATTAAAAACCTAATTTATCACTTTACTCTTAAAAACACCATCTAAAATTTGGGTTTCCAAAATATCGCCTTCTTTTATCTCATCGAGTTGAGAAATATATTCATTATTCACTCTTGTCAAACTAAAGCCTCGTTTTAAAGTAGCTTCAATACTGATTAAATCAATAATATTAATGAAATTTTTCATTTTCAAATTTTCAAATTTAACGGCACTTTCAGCATATTGAGGCACTTGTTTTTCTATATAATCCAGCATATTTTGCTGATTTTTAATAAAATATAACGCAGCGGACTGAATTGAATTTTCAGCAAGTTGAAGTTTACCCCCCTCAGTATTGAGCCTATCTGAGACGTAATGATTGATAAAATTTTGGATTTCTATGAGCGATGCTTCAAATCTTGAATTATGAGCAATGATAAAATCCGCAACAGCGGTGGGTGTTTTTAAGGACGAATGAGCCACCAAATCTATCACGCTTTGGTCTGTTTCATGCCCAATGCCCGTGATTACAGGGATGGGGAATTTAGCAATCGTTTCACAAATAGTGGGCGTATCGAAAGCTGATAAATCCAACCGAGAACCACCTCCCCTAATTATTACCACACAATCGAATAAATGAGACAATATTTTGATGCTATCCAATTGGTGCATCATCGTTTTTTCGACCAATGAGCCTTGCATTGCAGATTGAAAAAATTGAATATCAAAGGCATATTGATAATCATTATGGCTAATGTGGTTCCTAAAATCCTGCCACCCCGCCGCTGTTTCGCTCGAAATAACGGCTATTCGCTGGATTACAGTTGGCAATCGGAGGTTTTTATTTCGAGCCAAAAGACCTTTTCGATTTAAATCATTGATAAGTTGCCGCCTTTGTAATTCCAGCTTACCGATTGTATAAGTCGCATCAATATCTTCAATGATAATTTTCAAACCGAATTTTTCGTGAAAATCCAATCGACCTTTTAATTTAATTTCCATGCCCTCCGCAAGCACCCCCTTGAGCGCATCCTGCGCCATCAAGCCTTGCATGACAGTATTTGAGCCTAAAATGCGTTGAATCCGCTTATAATCCGTCGCCCAAATCACCGCAGACATTTGAGCGATGATGGCATTTTCTTCTTTTTGAAGTAAATCAATGTAATAATGTCCTCTGGACAAACCGATTTGGCCAATTTCAGCAGTTATCCAAACGGATTCGTTGAAATTTAGGGCAATAACACGCCTCAGAAATTCATTAAGCTCTTGTAAAGAATATGTTTTCAAATAAGTATTTTTAAAAAACTTTTCATAAAAATGCAAATTTTAGAAAAAAAATCAACTTTGCTGTAACCTTTTGAAAAAAAAAGCATCTTATGTATATCTATTATTCGGAAGTCAATGATATTTTAAAAAAAAGTCACATTATTTAACTATTTTTTAACATTAATCTTGACATTTTATGTAAAATTTATGTAATTTTGGTGTCAAATAAAAAAGCTCTAACAAGATGAAAAATGTGAATTTTAAATCACTCCTATTTACGCTCGTACTGTTAACCAGTTTAGTAAGCTTTATTCATGTGAATAGTAGCACTATCGATATTGACCCCACGCCAATCGTGCAAGCGGGTGTTGAAGTTAATGAAGCTGCCAAAAAAGACTCAAAATTACCAGATTTAAAAATAATTAAATTCGTGATAAGCATAGTTGGAAAATTCACTACTGCAAAATAAGTGCGTTTTCATTTACAACTAAAAAGGACAACCTTCTTATGAGGGTTGTCCTTCTTAATTTAATCAAACTAAATCCGAAAACTATCTTTTCATTGGTTGATAGGTCTTTTCGTACTTTGACCATGGTGTTTTTTTATGGTTGTCTTCTCCGAAATAAGTCATGATTTTTTCAAATTGCGCTGCATCTCTATAGCCAGGGATTACTTGTATAGTATTAAGGTCTTCATCCAAGAAAATAATGGTCGGGTATGACATTTGACCCCTCAAAAACTCCGCAGCTAACTCATTGAATCCAACTCCACTCTGTGTAACAAAATGATACGTTTTATTTTTAAAAACAATCTCATTTCTTTGTTCAGCATCTAACTTAACAGCATAATAATTTTCATTAATGTAGTGGATGATATGTTGCTGACTGAAAGTCGATTTCTCCATATTTTTACACCAGCCGCACCAATTCGTGAAAACATCAATGAAGATTTTACGCTTATTTTTCTTCGCAAGTGCTTCAGCTTGTTCGATTGTGTACCACCTTACTGTTTCTTCTGTTTTGACTTGAGCATAAGTCTTTGATACAGAGGTGGCTACGAATATCAATAAAATAAATAAAAATTTAATATAGTCTCTCATCATTAATTGCATATAGTTGTGTAAGAATCTTAGAACAAAGTAACACATTATAGACGGAAAAAACAAAGCTATGCTCGCATGGAAAGCTTACTTTAAGAAAACTTTAACCTCAAATGTTAAAGATTTTTATAAACTGTAATGTCGTTATCATCCAATTGAAAGGTATCTCCCAAAGTAAAATTTTTGAGCCGTGGGGCGGATATTCCGCTTTGATTTGATAACAGTAAATGCGGATTTTTGATAATCCGAGCTTCATCCCATAATCCCGCATCAATAAAACTTTGAAGGATTTGTGCCCCGCCCTCCACAAAAAGGATATTGATTTTCTTTGAAAAGAGGTCATCTAATATATTATTCAGCGTTTTATCTCCGAATTCAATATTTATATAGTGCACAGTGTCCTCTCCCTCTTTTTTAATGAAGTCAGTTACCCCCTCAGTATAAACAAGCGTTTTTTGCGAATCATTGAATATATTTAGATTCTGAGGCAGTGTCAATTTTCTGTCAATAACAATACGGATTGGTGATTTACCGAAGTAAAATCTATTATTCAGAGAAGGATTATCAATTTGAGCCGTTTTTGTTCCCACCAGAATTCCGTCACATTCTGAACGCCATTTATGAACTAATCGTTGTGTATATTTGTTACTTATTTGTATTGTTTTTGAATCAATACCGATACAATTATCGGCAGATTCCGCCCATTTAAGTATAATGTAAGGTCTTTGTTTTTGAATGTTGGTAAAAAATGAATTTAGTGTGTTATTGAAGCCTTGATAAAAAAAATCGAGTTTTTCAGAAATTAAAATCACATTAACACCATTATCACGTAATTTTGTTATACTTTTGCTGGCTACTTTTGGATTAGGATCTTTAAACGCAATAACGACGTCGGGTATGTTTTCTTTCAAAATTAAGTCCACGCAAGGCGGGGTTTTTCCGAAATGAAAACAGGGCTCAAGACTCACAAATATTTTGTAATATGATAGAGCATAAAAACTTTTTTTTCTTACACTGGATACGGCATTTACTTCCGCATGGGCTTTTCCATATTCTTTGTGCCAACCTTCCCCAACTATTTCATCATTGGCAATTATCACAGAACCGACTGAAGGATTAGGAGAAACCTTACCATTCCCTAATCGCGCTAAATCGAAACACCTTTTTAGGTAAATTTGGTAGTTCATCTTAAATATTCAAAATATGAATAATATATTTTTGATTTACAACAATATTAATTTAATTTTGGGTGTTAAATGTTAAGGCAATTTTTAAATAAAATGGATTTTAAACTTAGACCAAATCCCTATCTTAACATTCAAATTACTATGAAAATTGATTAAAGTTAATAAATAAAAAAAATGACCATTAAAGCTAAAAAAAATATCTAAAAAAATAGATGTATCTACATGATTATTATATATTTGCAACTCTTCATGTAGAAAAACCTAATGGGAAACAAACAAATTAAAAATTAAAAATAAAGATCGTGTTAGTAAAAATTAAATTAAAAAATTCCGACGACAACGTAATTTTGGATGATAAAGTTTATGAATTTTTGACAACTGATCCCTATTTGGATCAAGTCAAATTCGTAGATAATCTCCGGAAACACTCAAGTGGTTGCGTTGTATTCCAGAAAACCTGGAAAAAACAAGATGGTGGGTATAACACCGAAACCATCTACCTACACAAACTCATAGCCGAAAAATTTTTAGCTGACCAACGCACAAGTGCGAAAAATCTGGTCGGTGCAAAAAACGGTGATAAGTTGGATTGTAGATTAGATAACATTCTATGGCGTTCTCGCTCAGTAGCAAGTCGTCAAAGAAAAACAAGCAGCCGTGCTGGTTATACAGGCGTCTATCAGGAGAACAATCGCTACCGAGCAGTGATTTCTATCAACAGAAAATCTGTTCATTTAGGCATGTTCGATACTCCTGAAGAAGCTGCTGAAGCATACAACAAAAAAAGCAAGGAACTCTTTGGTGACGAAGGAAAAGTTAACAAACTTAGCTCTTCAAAATCAAGGTAGAAACGCAACGCCATGTCTAAAGCATGGCGTTTTGTTTTTTAAACCTAAATAATACCATTTTATTCAGCAAATCCTTTTTGCGCGTATTCGGGGTTCGGATAAGTATAGAACCCTTCTCCTGATTTGAGCCCCAATTTGCCTTCATCAATGTATCTTTTTAAGAGTTCAGCGAACCTAACGCTGCGGCTGTCACTTCTGCTTTTAGTGATATGCCAAGCCGTTTCCAAACCCACTTGATCGAGTATCCCGAAAGGTCCAATCGCCATTTTGGTATTTCCCATCCATGATTTATCTATATCTTGAATGCTGGCAATGCCTCTTGTGAACAAATCGCCCGCCGAACCTAAAAGAGCCAATAACATCTGATTGAACAGATAACCGTGGTTTTCTTTGGTGATTAAAACAGGAATTTGACGTATCGATTTACTTAATTTCATCAAAAGGTCAATTACGTCTTGTCCAGTTTCAGGGTGTGGCATAATATCCACGACATTCATCGTGAACACATCATGAAAATGCCAAGCACAAAATCTATCCGGGCAGCCCGATTCCTCAGAGAGCATTGAAGGTAATAAATAAGAGGTATTGGTGGTGATAATGGTGTGCTTTTCAAAAAGGGGTGCAAATTCAGTATAAATTTGCTTTTTAATTAAAATATCTTCAGTTGCTGATTCGCTCACCAAATCAATATTTTTTACTGCTTCGTACTTATCCGTTGTAACGGAGATACGCTCTTGTGTTGCCGAGGCATCCCCCTCAGTAATAATGCCTTTTTTAACGAAAGAAGCGAGTAATTTTGATTGAATAACCCTTGCTTTTTGTAGGGAATGCTCACTAATATCGTACATTTTAACGTTAAAACCATCCAAAGCACACCTTAATCCAATTCTTAAACCCAAAGTACCGCTCCCGATAATGAGTATATTTTTAATATTTTCAAAATCCTTCATATTTATACTTTTTTAAAAACGAAATGAAACAAAATTGGGGTAAAGAGCCCGTGACTATAGACAAACCTACCCAAAACTCAATATTAAGCAACAAATATTAAAAAAGTTGCCGTACTTTTGCATTCCATTTAAGGAAAAATAGAGATAATTAAAATAAAAATATGCCCAACGAGGATTTTATGGTGCCGTCAGATGACTTGGAGTTCGAGCAAGAGCAAGAAGAACAAGTCTCACAGAGCGAAGACGAGATGTACGAGCATTTGCGTATAGTAGTTGACAAAGGACAGTCAGCTGTTCGATTGGATAAGTTTTTATCCGATAAATTGCCCAAAATAAGCCGAAATAAAATACAAGATGCCATCAAGTTAGGTTCAGTAATGATTGATAATCAGGTAGTTAAACCCAATTATCGCATCAGACCGAATCAAACCATCACAGTTATTTTCCCTGATATGCCAGATGATGGCTCCATCGAACCAGATAATATTCCATTGAATATTATCTATGAAGATGACGATGTCATGGTTATCAATAAGCCTGCGGGCTTGGTGTGTCACCCCGGCGTCGGCAATAAAAGGGGAACGCTTTTAAATGGTTTGATGTACTATTGGCAATCTAAGCTACCACCTGGTCAGGAACTTACTGCCGATGAAAAACCAGGACTCGTACATCGAATAGATAAGGACACGAGCGGCTTGTTATTGATAGCTAAGAATCAATTTGCCTTGACACATCTGGCGCGTCAATTCTTTTATCACACCATCGAAAGGCGTTATTGGGCTTTGATATGGGGCGAACCCAATGAAAAAACGGGTACGGTCAATGTCCACATTGGTAGAAGTCCGCATGACCCTACAATCATAATGGCTTTTCCAGAAGGTGATAATGGTAAATATGCGGTCACTCACTATAAAATAGTAGAGCCAATGTATTACGTGACTCTCGTGGAATGTCAATTGGAAACGGGAAGAACCCATCAAATTCGCGTTCACATGAAGCATTTGGGGCATCCGCTATTTATGGATGCCAGATATGGCGGTCACAGAATATTGAAAGGTACAATTTTCACCAAATACAAGCAATTTGTGTTAAAAGTGATGGATATTGTGCCTCGTCAAACCCTCCACGCCAAAACATTGGGCTTTGAACACCCTCGAACAGGTAAGTGGATGCAATTTGAAAGTGAATTACCAAAAGATATTCAAACTGCTTTAGATATGTGGCGCGACTATGTCAACGATAGAAAAGCTTTGCTTTAGCAGTAGTTTTTTTAAGAATAAAAAGGCTTTTATCCATTTAAAAATTATGGGTAGAAGCCTTTTTCATTAAAAAATGGTAGTTACTTAGCTACATAGTCGCTTGCGCTCCATTTAGCCACTGATTTTACTGATATTGACTGATTTACACTGATTTTTTTAAATCCTTATTAGGTATATTGAGCCACGAATTTACGAATTTACGTGTTGACAACAATGCTATCGAATGACTCGAAATTGCCCTTAAGGGCAATTAATTAGTAAAATTAGCTTAAATATGTCAACACGTAAATTTGTTAAATTCGTAAATTCGTGGCTCAATATACCTAATAAAGATTTAAAAAATTCAGTGTAAATCAGTCAATATCAGTGAAATCGGTGGCTAAATGGAGCGCAGCGACTATGTTAAATAGAAAAAGGGCATCCAGATTACTCCAGATACCCCCTCAGTATTTTAAATAAAAATGATATTATTTCAATTTATCAGTGACCGTTTTGATTCTTCTAATAGCTTCACGCAATTGAACCTCACTCGCTGCGTAGCTCAATCTGAAACAATTAGGCTCACCAAAAGCTGAACCACTCACCAAGCCAACGAATACATTCATCATCACATAATCACAGAAATCATCGGCATCTTTAATGACCGTTGTGCCGTCCGTTTTACCGAAATACTCACTGATATCTGGGAAAACATAAAATGCACCATCTGGTGTAGGCACTTTAAATCCTTCAATTTCACTCAATAAATCAATTACCAAATCCCTACGGCGTAGGAACTCATCACGCATTTTATAAGTAGGTTCAAGATCAGAATTAAGCGCAACGACCGCTGCTTTTTGGCTAAAAGAGTTTGCACCACTTGTACATTGTCCTTGAATTTTGTTGCACGCATCAGCAATCCATTTCGGAGCACCAATGTAGCCCAATCTCCAACCCGTCATAGCAAAACCTTTTGCAAAACCGTTCACCGT
>JANMYC010001561.1:0-1681 GCA_031381715.1 Saprospiraceae bacterium | reverse complement strand
TACTTTCTTAAAATCTCTTCATACTCCCCTACTTCCATAAATGACCAACCTTTTTCTTTGAATTCTGCCACTTCTTCATGCGTCGGAAAGGTAAAATATTGGGCATTTTCATCGCCTATTTGCGAATGTGTTTCAAGAGGTTGCTTCGTACCTTGCAATAATATTTTATCAATAGTGGAGGTTAAAATATCCAAACTGGCGGGGTAAAGGTTCATAATATGCCAAAGTAAGGATTTTGTTTTGTCAACTTTTAAATTTGAAAAACCGATAACGCCACCCGTGTCAATCGTGGCATCGTCAATATAATGCAAGGTACAACCCAATTCGGAGTCGCCATTCATCAGAGCCCTAAAAGTGGCTAAAACGCCGCGATACTGAGGGAGTAAACCCGAATGCAGATTGATAACTCCCAGCCGAGGTATTTTAATAAAATCATTGCCGAATATTTTACCATAACGAACTGAGAGTATTAAATCGGGCTTTAATGAGCGAATAAAATCTAATGTCGCAGTTAATTTTACTTCATTTAGAGATTGAATAAGGATGTTGTACTTTTTTGAAAGCTCATTAAAAGTCAAATATTGCCCTTTAAATTCTCGGTTTTGATTATCCAATTGAGGGAAAAGGATATCATTGAAAAGAGTTTGCTCAAAAAATTTCAACTCTTTTAATTCCTTTGGCGGGTTGGTGTTTTTACCGCCTACTTTATCGGAAACGAAAACGTGGCTAACATGCTCTGAAATACGCGGCAAAAGAATATTGAGGTTAATATTGCTGGCTAAGTCGCGGTTTGTGAAAATGATAATATTCATAAAATCAATTTAAAAATATAAAAACTTATCGGATGCTCTTTGCATCCGATAAGTTGGTTTAATCATAAGAAGAAGCAAATTTAAGATCCTAAGAACGTTTTATAAACAAAAACCCCTAAAATACCCCCTAAAATGGGTGCTACAACTGGAATCCATGCGTATCCCCAGTCAGAATCTCCTTTTTTAGGAATCGGTAAAAATGCGTGAGCAATGCGCGGACCCAAATCACGAGCGGGATTGATTGCGTAGCCCGTGGTACCGCCCAAAGCCATACCGATTACAAATATCAACCCCCCAACAGCAAAAGGGCCTACGCCTTCCGCAAATTTATTGGCACCAATAGCTGTCAAGCCAAACATCAACACGAAAGTGCCGATGAACTCGCTGATAAAATTACTCGGCGTGTGGCGAATAGCGGGGGCTGTGGCAAAACACGCTAATTTTGTACCTGCATCATCTGTTCTTGCCCAATGGGGCAAATAATGTAGGTAAACCAAGCAAGCACCCGTTATAGCCCCCAACATTTGAGCCGCCAAATAGGTCGGAACCAAAGCCCACTCAAAGTCTCCGTTCACTGCCAAAGCTAAAGTTACCGCCGGGCTCAGGTGCCCGCCACTGGCATGCGCTGTAAAAACACCCATTGTCACCGCTAAAGCCCACGTTGCTGTGATGACAAGCCAACCCGCATTTTCAGCTTTTGAATCTTTTAATAAAACGCCCGCAACTACGCCGTTACCAAGTAAAATTAATAGGGCTGTGCCTAAAAATTCTGCCATAAATTTTTCCATAAGTCTTTTTTAAAGTTTGGTTAGTCAATTTTTTGTTATTGAAATGGGCTTCATGCCCAGTATTTCCTGTATAAATTTCGC
>JANMYC010001552.1:0-2201 GCA_031381715.1 Saprospiraceae bacterium | reverse complement strand
TTTACGTAAAACATAGTCCACAGCATCCGTAAAACCCTTCGCCATATTTTCGGGGATGAGTTCAAAATCCATTTTATATCGAATGGCTTTTTGCATGGATTGCTGTAAAGTCTCGTTTTGCAGGTATTCCTGAATGGTATTTGCCATTTTTTCTACTGAAAAATCTGGTATTTTAAAACCTGTTTCATTATCTACGATGTACTCAATTTCGGGCGGGCTCATTTCAGTTTGTAGAAATGTGACGACAGGGCAATCAAACATAAAAGCATGGTTAACCGCCAAGCCTACATTGCCTGGCATAATCATCAAATCAGATGCATAAAGCATTTCACCCGACTTTTGGCTATCATGTATCCACCCGTGAAATTTTACGGAATCGTCCCAATTATTATCCTTAATTCTCTTTTCCAAAGGCTCTATTTCACCGCCGCCCACAAAGTGAATGCCCACTTGATTAGGCATTTTTTTATTTAAAATTTCAAAAATATCCAGTAAGTTTTCAGGTCTTTTTTCTTCTACGATGCGACCAATGTAAATGAGATTAAAAGGATGCGTAAAGCCCATTTTTTGCTTAACAGTTTCTTTTCCAAGTTCATCTAAATTGGCTCTGATGGCTTTTGCTGGCTTCGTATCCAAGGTGTTTTGAGCGACAAATAACTTTTCAGCACTTACAAAATTGGACATTCGCTTTTTATCCGTGTGTGTATAGACTATGGTGGCGTCCGATATTTTCATTAAAAACACTCTATACTTATCAATCCAACTTTTATCAGGCTCAAAACCAGTGAAACGATTATAGCCATGCCCATATAAAATGAATTTTACACCCATTATTTTAGCGCAGATATACATCGGTAAAAGCGTCAAAATGCCAATTGACGACTCATGGATGATGGCTTCGGGCTTAAATCTAAATAAAGTAGAGAAAGTTTCAAAAAGGAGATGGGTGTTTTTTTTTGAGTAATTGAAGCCTTTTATAATTTTTGAATAATTTGTTACAGCGAGTTTCACTTCAGTATCATTATCGCCATGTAGCAATAAAAAGTTAAAACTCTCCGCTAACTTATCGTAAACGAATTTTCGATAACTCGGAAAAATTCGTTGTATCATTAATACTTTGGGTTTTGTTTCCATTCTATTTTTTTGTTACGATTGCTCCTAGAATAACCTGATAATTATCATCCTTAACGGCCAGTTTAGCAATATTAACCTCTTCAAATGAGATACCTTGCAGCAGCATAGTTGCGCCATACACATTGCCCATTATTTCAATGTGTACATTATCCTCGCCAAATGTTTCAGCCAATAGTAGCCGTAGGGATTTGTCCGTAAAACGCCAGTAATCGCCCCATCTATCCATGTCAAAGCGTGAAATTTGGGATAAACCCGCTACTGTGATAATGGCTTTACCCCCGGGTTTCAATATTTTATGAATACTTTTTACAGCAGTTTGGGTATCGTATATGAAATTAAGTGTTTGGGTACAGATAAATGTGTCCGCTATGCTGTCGGGTACGGAATCAAGTACAGTCAAATCTGCTATAATAGTTGCGGTTTTGTCATTTTTGTCAACGTGCAATATTTCAGCGATGTCTACTTTCTTACCGTATTTTTCGGTGTAGGTTTTTTCGGCAATTTCTATTACTCTACCTACTATTAAATGGGCTTTTCCTGCTATGAATTGCTCGATGTAAAATCTATCTACGGGAGTACCTCTTTCTAAGCCAAATCTTTCGGATATGGGATGGGCGGCTAAATCTGTCAAAATTTTAGGTGGAACAATAAGTCTAAAAGTGCTTCTGATTAATTTTTTCCAGTAAGTTGGCATATATTAAATTGCGTCAATGTGAACATACTTTTAAAAAACGGAGTTAAATACTTAGCCCCCCTACCCCCAAAGGGGGAGTTCGACCCGATAAACATTAAAAATAACAAGAAATACACAATTTTAGCATTTCACGAGTCGAACTCCCCCTTTGGGGGTAGGGGGGCAAACTTGAGAATTCTCACAATGGGTTTTTACCCAAATAATAAGCGATTTGATGCTTTGCCCAATTGCCTTCAAAATGACGGCGATTAATCACTCTGCCATCAAAAGAAAAATAGTTGCGATGCCCCGCTTGAGAGTATATATATGTGTAGTATTTTTCAGCACAGGCTAAAGCTTGTTCTGAAAAATGCTCTATTTTACCGTAAGTGTA
>JANMYC010001542.1:0-1892 GCA_031381715.1 Saprospiraceae bacterium | reverse complement strand
AATCAGAATTTAAACAGAGCCCCAAAACATTTTCAAAAAAATACCCGACTTTTTTACACATAGGCAATTCGCCCAACAAAAATTTAGAACGACACGCAGCGGCTTTGAAGGGAATTCCTTGCTGCTTTCACATAATTGGACAAATCTCGGAAGAGCAAATTACCCTTCTAAATGACTATAAAATTGACTATAAAATAAGCGTTAACTTGAGTGAAGAGGATATGTTAAAAGCTTACGAAAGTGCTGATATATTACTATTTTGTTCCCTGATTGAAGGTTTTGGAATGCCCATTGTGGAAGCCCAAACGGTGGGGCGAGTGGTGATAACGAGTAATATTTCATCCATGCCAGAAGTAGCGGGTCAAGGCGCTTGTTTTGTGAACCCCCTCAGTATTGAGGACATTCGAGCAGGTATTGAAAGCGTTTTGAACAATGACAGCTACCGCCTTTCGCTCATTGAAAAAGGCTTTGAAAATACCAACAGGTTTGACCCTAAAAATATTGCTAAACAATACAATCAGTTGTACAGAGAGCTATTTGAAAGCTAAATATACTGAGGGGTTACTCTACCCTTAAAAACCAAAATGACCAAAATGATAAACTCCAGCATAGAAAATCACTTAAATGACATTATTCCCCGATGGTTCGCGGTACGCACGAAATTTAAAAGTGAAAAAGTAGCTCTTCATCAATTAGAACTGAATAAAATAAGTGCCTATTTGCCCATTCGTCAAGTGATGCGCATGCACAGCCGTAAAAAGCAAATGGTGGATTTGCCCTTAATCAACAGCTATGTTTTTGTAAAAATCACGAAATCTGAGTACGTCAAAGTTTTAGAGACGGATCATGTAGCGGGCTTTTTGAAGTTAGGTAAAAATCTGCTATCAATCCCCGAAAGAGAAATAGATTTAATCCGCCGTTTGATAGGTGAAGATATTGAGGTAGAGATAGAAGATACAAGTTTTCATACGGGCGATTGGGTAGAGGTCACTAAAGGTTCTTTGCTGGGCTTACGTGGTCAATTGGTGAAAGAAGCGGGTAAGGAAAAGTTTTTAGTCGCTTTGACCAACTCTGGTTATTCGCTGAATATTAGTATTGATACTCAATTTTTGCAAAAAATTGAAAATTAGACGTACCCCCACCGAGCTATCGGGGTTAAAACCTCAGTATTTCATCCATTTTACCTCATTAAAATTATACAAACGTGTGCGGAATAGCAGGAATCCTCAATTTATATTCTGATAAAAGCATTGAAAGACCTATTCATGCTATGACGGATGCTTTGGCTCATCGAGGACCCAACGCTGATGGCTTTTATATTGAGGAAAACAGAATTGGATTAGGTCACAGGCGGTTATCCATCATTGATTTATCGACGGGGGCGAATCAACCTTTTAGCGATGAATCTGGGCGATATACCTTAATTTTTAACGGTGAAATATATAATTATCTTGAAATAAAAGCCCTTTTACCCAATTATCCTTTTAAAACGACATCGGACACGGAGGTCATTTTAGCTGCCTATTTAAAATGGGGTAAAGCCTGTTTAGAGCATCTCAACGGTATGTTTGCCTTTGCCCTTTGGGATAAAATGGAGCAAAAACTGTTTGTTACAAGGGATAGATTGGGGGTAAAACCATTTTACTACTATTTCAATAACAATCATTTTCTGTTTTCATCTGAAATAAGGTCGTTATTGAGTTCTGGTTTTATTGAAAGGCATTTGGATAAAAATGCCATCCGGGATTATCTCGTTTTTCAAAGCGTTTATGCCCCTTTTACCATTATAAAAGACATTTTTCAACTTATGCCGGGCGAGTATGCGACAGTATCCAAAGTAGGCATGGAAAAAGCATTTTATTGGAAAGCTGAAAATGCCCATTCGAATGAAG
>JANMYC010001534.1:0-3006 GCA_031381715.1 Saprospiraceae bacterium | reverse complement strand
TTGATACGCACCATATTAAAATCCAAAGCGCCTAAAGCATTGCCGAAAGGACCCGTTCTAAAATTTTCACCACCCGCCACATTGCCACCAATAGTCGCATTGTAGGCTTTCATATCAACAGATTTACCCAAATCATTTGAGAAATCCACTAATATTTCAATTCTTTCACCGGCATGAAGCAAATAACGGGTTAACGGAACGGGCGCATTCAATAAACCACCGTCAGAAGTAATGACATAAAACGTACGGTTATCGCTGAACCCGATATTAAAAGAACGCTCAATCGCTGCATCCAAAATCCTAAATCGTACGACTTGGGCAGGCATATTCGTTTGAGGTCTTAAAGTACCATTCACCATCATGCTGTCACCATAGGGTACAACTTTGAATTGGTTATTGGTAAAACTTCTATCCGTTAAAACCAAAGGAATATCATCTACACCATATTTACGTGGTAATTTCAAAGCAGATTCGATAGGGTCTCTCACGATAATCAAACCGCCAATGCCTTTGGTAATTTGCTCCATCGTCATTTCGTGAAGATGCGGGTGATACCAATAAGTACCTGCATTATTCACCATTTTCCAAAACGGTTGCCATGTCGTGCCGGGAGGAATAACTTGATGAGGACCTCCATCCATCACCGCAGGCAAGTGCATACCGTGCCAGTGTAAAGTCGTGGAATCATTCAAAGAGTTTTTAACATTCATCCGCACAGTGTCGCCTTTATTGATAAACAATGTGGGACCCCAGAATTTGCCATTGATACCCCCCGTAATGGTTTGTTGCCCTGGGACTATTTGTGCAAATGTATCTTTAATGGTTAGATTAAAAGTTTTACCCGTCAATGTATCGGGTATCCAAAGAGTGTTGTATTGAGCAAACATATTCACACTAAAAACAAGCATGAAAGCAAAAAGTAGATTAAGTTTCATCATTGATAAAATCGAGTTTTAGTTAGATTCTGGTAACTTCGGATAACTCACTTAAATACCTAAAAATGCCGTTAGGCATTCTATATCGGTAGAAAATAATTTAAAAAGCCCGCAAGTTCCGTAGGAACGGCATATTAAAATATGTTTTCGATATATCGTTCTTACGGAACTTCATAATAATAACTATTTTTTCTACCGATATAACATGCCTAACGGCATTTTTAGGTATTAAATTGAGTTATCCGAAGTTACCAGTAGATGTTATTCTTTGACAAGTTATTAAGCAAAAACTTGCGGAGTGCTTAGCTATTTTTTTACCCTCAGTATTTTAGTGAGAGATATAAAAAGAAATTAAGAAATCACTCATTTTAGATTTGAAATTGACTAACAAATTGGAAGTTATGGTATAAAATGCGTCAATACTGAGGGGTAGATAATTAGCTGTATTTACGTTTCACTTATTGGTTGGTTTGACTGCCATTTTTATCTAAAATAAATTCAGTAGTCATTTGTCAAGAATTTTATTGCTCAATTTATAATAGTTCATTTCATTTATAATTGTCAAACTAAGTCTTGATTTCTACAAGTAAGGTGTATTTTAAAGCTGTTGGGTGTACCCCCTCAGTATTTCAAGCCTTTTTTCTTAAAATAGAAACAAACCATTCCAAAAGTTTTAAACTTTTGGAATGGTTTGCTTCTATTAAAAATTAAGAGCATTTTATTACCTTATTTTATTGATTCTCAATCAATTGTATTTCTTCATCCGTCAAATCATAAAGCGCATACACCAATTTATCTATGGCTTTTTCTGTATCGGCTATCTTTGTTTGTATTTCTTTTATTTGCGTTGCGTTGGTATCGAATAAGTCTTGATAGTCCATTAATTCCTTTATCGGAATGGCTATTTTCTGTTTTTCTAATTCTTTACGGAACTCTCCAAAGGTTAGGTTGTACCATGTTTCTAATTTTTTACTTATTGTTATTTTCAATGGGTTAAAACCCATTGGATTACCCATTGACGTAAATAGTTTGAGGAAACGGGTGCTTAATTTTTGTTCTGCATTTTTGCTTAAATAAATTTCTTCAATCAATTTTTTAAATTCATCTTGTTTTCCGATAATGCAAGGGAAGTTTTCAATATATTCTCCTGTAAACTGTGCAAATGCCTTATTTTCTCCCGAAGTTTTAGACTTGTGATAATAGTCAAAAAGTTTTGAATTTAATTGTGCTGTAATACAATAAATATCATTTTCATTTTTAGGAACTATCAAATAAAGGTTTTTTAAAGCCATAGATTTAGTCAAGTCAATATCTACGATAATAGTAGAACCTGTCCTTCTCATTAATATCTTTCTTTTGTTGTAAAAATCTTCATTTGCGTTACTTTTCATCTCTTTTTTGATAAAATTCACGTAAGTTCCGCTAAATTCTGTTGAATATCTATTAACATCTTTCCCCAATAAAATAGGCTTATGATTTTCATCTTTCTTAATTGTAGAAAGCCATTTTTCGTTATCTTTTGTCTCTAAGCCTCTATATACAATTGCATTATTTTTTAACTTGTATTTTGCCTCAAGATTTGTAATTACCGTACTGTTACTTTGCACAAAAGGGTTGTAACCGTTTAAATAATCGTCTTTTTTAAAATTTTGTACTGTAAACTGGTTTCCAAGTATATCTGTTGTCAGTTTTATATCTTTTGTATCTGTGATAGTATTTTCCAATAATAAGATTACGGTTTCTACAACTTCTTCAAATGCTGAATTTTTTAAGTACACAATTTCATTGACTTTTGTTGAGTAAACGCCTTTTCTCATTTTAGAAAAATACTTATTCTGCATCCACGTATTTGGAATAATAAAGCCTAAATAACCGCTTTTTTTTAGTAGATTTATTGCTAATTCTGTAAAAAGAGCATAGGTATTTGGATTATATTCTGAATATTCATAATTCTTTATTATATAATTTAGAACGTTATCGCCAAAAATTGACTTGATATATACAACATAAGGCGGATTACCAATAACCACATCAAAACCACCTTTATATTCTTCGGCATAAGCAGTATTCA
>JANMYC010001527.1:0-1733 GCA_031381715.1 Saprospiraceae bacterium | reverse complement strand
TCTATATTATTGTCTTGTAAAATAACGTGGGTATCAACGGGGAAAAAGTTTTTATCGCCCATGACTTTACGCGCCATTTTACCGCCACCTTGCCCTTCTACCCTAACGCCACCTTGAGCCGCGCCACCATTGCCATAAGGTGAAGCCCCGCCCGTACCCACCCAATGGGTACCGCCCGAGTGTCGCCTTTTTTGTTGCTCCAGCACTTTTTTCATGCGCTCTAAAAGTTCCTCCAAGGAGACGTTGCTGTAATCAGCAGCCCGTTTTACGGCATCTACGGGTTCATCATCAGGCCCCTTCCCGCTTTCTTCGGGATTTTCAACAGTATCTGCCCGATTGGGGTCGTCATTTTGAAGAATATCCTCGCCTTTGAGTATATTTTGAATGTCATAAGTGGTTAAATGAACTTCATTCAGAAACTTTTCCGCCATTTCTTTAAGGTCGGTCGTTTCAATTTCTTGGACATCTTGATTTTTTAACCAGTCTTTAAAAGTCTCGCTCCTTAAAATGGCGGCATCCAAACTTTCCCCTTTATTGATTTCAATATTTAAAAAATACTGATAAAAAGCCGTTGTAAAAGGGCCAATATCCTTGGGCGAATTGGTCACTATGCCCTTTAAAACCACATACAAATCGCCCAAAGTATTGACGAGCCCACGCTCCATACTCTTTTTAAGCAAAAGCAATGTCCGCACATCACCTTGTAATTTATTGTCTTTTAGATATTGTGGGAGACTATTAAACATTATAGCGTTGTTTGATTTTTTTCAAATCCGTTTGCGATTTTATCAGCACGCCCATGCCTTCTTTTCTATCAATTCTGTTCAAAGCTTCATCTAAAGAGAAGTTTTGAAGGTATTTGAGCCAATGTAAAATCTCTCGGGTAGCGGGCGCCCGTTCAAGCCCAATATTCCGCAATTGATAAAACAAACTGACGCTTTTTTCTAATAAAATGCCCTCAATTTTCGGAAAATGTTTCCTTACAATTTCTTCCATCATCGTCGGGTCGGGAAAGCTGATATAATGATATATGCACCGCCCTTTAGAAGCCGTCGGCAACTCCTGTTCCCGATTACTGGTAATGACAATAGCGGGCATATCCTCCTCACTGACTTGAATCACTTTACCCGATTCGGGCAACACAAACTGTCGGTGACTCAAAGCAAAGAGCAAATCGTTGGGAAATTCGCGGGGCGCTTTATCAATTTCATCAATCAATAAAACGGAATGAGGCTTGCTGTATGCCTTCGCCCCGGGTCCCATGAGCACATAATCGTCCAAATTTTCGGTGCTGCGACCTCCACTACTGAGGGGGTCAAGTCCGCGCTCAGTGCGTTGCGCATTCAGCACTTCCACTTGCGAATCACGTAGATATTTAACGTGGTCGAACTTAGCGACGAACTGTTCTACATTGCTTTTCGAGCCTACTGGGAAGGTGAAAAGTTCTAAATTTTGATCTTTTGCGTATTGAATCGGGAGTTCCGTTTTACCCGTTCCGGGCTCACCTTCTATTAAAAGGGGCATGCCCAATACTCGGGCGATGTGAAATGCTTGCGCTAAATCGGGGTCGCAGATGTACTGCTCTGACCCTGTCCAGATGGTTGTGAGTGCCAATGAAATATATTTTTAATGTTATTTTTGAAAAGCTCAAAAATAGAGAATTTCGTTTTATTTTTTTTAAAAAAAAACTTAGCCCCCCTACCCCCGAAGGGGGAGTACCACTCAAAAAATGC
>JANMYC010001525.1:0-4041 GCA_031381715.1 Saprospiraceae bacterium | reverse complement strand
ACCCCATTTGTTAATCTTTCGAATATTCAGACGACTGAACCATTGAAAGTAACAAACTATTTCGAATTTATTTTTGTTCAAGCAAATATACAAAAGTGGGCATAAAAAAATGACATCTTTCAAAGAAAAACGTCATTTTTTTATATTTTTTTACAAAACTATGTCAATCAAAAAATCACATGAAATTTTATTTAAATTGATGGAAAAGCAAATTTTTAAACGAAAATGGCAATATTGCAATAAAAAAAAGAACATTTCAAGCGGTTTTTGCAATAAAATACTGTTTTTACCAATTATTTCCTTTCACAATCATTTCTGATAAATCGTACACCATAATATCGTCTTGTTTGTCTTTTGCCTTCATTCCATCTTGCAACATGGTGATGCAGAACGGGCAATTAGCAGCCACAATAGTCGCATTGGTTTCGATTATTTCTTCTGCCCGCTCGGAATTGATGCGCTTGTCACCTTTTTCATCTTCTTTAAACATCTGAGCGCCGCCTGCTCCACAACATAAGCCATTGGTTTTGCAGCGTTTTAGTTCTACCAAATCAGCATCCAAAGTTGCTAATACTTCCCTTGGCGCTTCATAGATGCCGTTGGCTCTACCAATGTAACAAGAGTCGTGATAAGTGATTTTTTTACCTTTAAATTCACCGCCTTGTACCGTCAATTTACCATTATTAATGAGCTCTTGTAGAAATTGAGAGTGGTGCTGCACTTCATAATGACCACCTAATGCAGGATATTCGTTTTTAATGGTATTAAAACAATGCGGGCAAGTGGTAACTATCTTTTTAATATTATAGGTGTTCATGGTATTGATGTTCTGAACCGCCATCATTTGAAAGATAAATTCGTTCCCAGCTCTACGGGCAGGGTCGCCTGTACACATTTCTTCATTGCCCAAAATGGCGAATTCAATGCCGACTTCATTCAATATTTTACAAAAAGCAATGGTCACTCTTTGCGCCCGAGCATCAAAACTACCCGCACAACCTACCCAAAACAATACTTCTGGCTCTTTTCCTTCGGCTGCCATCATCGCCATAGTTGGTATATTCAGTGGTTTACCCATCTTTTATTTCTACTTTTAAATTTTACATTTATTATTGTGATTACTTAGCCATATAGTCGCTTACGCTCCGTTTAGCGACTGTGCGGCTAAGCATTTACTTATTATTTTAAATTTTGCGGTTTCAGCTTCACGACTGCATTGCTTCTTTCGCCCATGCTTCTCTTTCAACAGGCATTTGCCAAACACTGCCACTATTTTCAAGGCTCGTAAACATGGGTACCCAATCACTCGGACCTTGCGAAAGGGTCAATATTTCGTAGCGGCGCATTTGTAAAATAATATCCAATGGATTTATCAAAATCGGACATGCCTCTACGCAAGCATTACAAGTAGTGCAAGCGTGAATCTCTTCGGGAGTGGTGTAATCAAAAAGTGATTTGCCGTCGTTAAAGTTTTTCGCTGTTAAAACGGTATCCGAAGGGTGTGCAGCCTTATCGATAAGTGAAATATCACCTATATCGAGTTTTTGACCAACTTCAGTGGCTCGGTCACGCACGTCCATCATGACCTTCCGAGGGCTTAGTTTTTTACCTGTAATATTGGCAGGACAAGCGGCTGTGCACCGTCCGCATTCCGTACAGCTATAGGCATCCATTATATTTTTCCAACCCAAACCGAAAACATCATTGGCTCCAAAAGCGGGCATTTCATCAGTTACTGTCGAAGATACTGAGGGGGTAGCCGTTTGGGTTTCCAAAGCGGGCATTCCCATCATAGAGCGCACTTCATTCATGATGGCAGGCATATTTTCCATTTCACCCCGTGAGGTCAATTTTGAAAAATAGGTATTCGGAAACGCAAAAATGACGTGTAAATGCTTTGAAAACGGCAAATAATTCAAAAATCCTAAAACCATGAAATAATGTAACCACCAGCCAAAACGCTCCAAACCCACCAGTAAATGCGGATCCCAACCACCTAAAAGCATCGGCCCCAACCAGCTTGTGATGGCAAAAGGTCCTACCTCGTGGTAATGCTCTACACCTTTCATTTGAAGCGTAGAATCGGCACCATTCATGCAAAAAATGGCGAAAATTAAGACAATTTCAAGCCCTAAAATGATATTGGCATCAATAGTTGGAAAGCCTTTCATTTCAGGTTTTTGAAAGCGCGCAACTTTCAAAATATTGCGTCGAGCGATAAAAGCCAATGTAGCCATAAACGCTAAAACGCTCAAAATTTCGATAAAACTAACAATAATAGGATATAAAATGCCCAAATAAGGAGCAAAAAAGCGATGAACGCCGAATATACCATCAATCAATATCTCTAATAATTCCACTTGGGTGAAAAGAAAAGCGACATATATAAATAGATGGAGCACCGCAGGAATCATGTTTTTAAACATTTTTTTCTGTCCAAATGCTACAAGGATGACGTTGCGCCACCTTTCTCCGATATTACCCTCTATTTCTTCTTCGCGCCCTAAGTTGATGTTGCGCCTTATTTTCATAAAATTTCCCCACGCTTTACCTATAAAATAGATAGAAATGATGATAAATATTGCTTGAGCCATGATTGTTAAAATAGGTCTAAATGGTTGAATGCCAATGTTTTACAGTTATAAAAAAAATATCCCTTAATGCTTTTGGCTTTATCAAGCCGAAGGCATGACATCACAGTAGCGATATTTCGCTGTAAAATAAAGTGAATTCAGCGAATTTTCACTAAATTCATTAAAATTTAGAAATATTCCAATTTAAGTTTTTGAAAATTGGGTAATTGTAGAATAATCAGCACTTTTGTGAATCGATATTAATAGTATCGGAGTGACTTCAAGTCACTCCGATACTTATTACAATAAAATTCAAAAACCTTACTTTTCAAAAACTTAAAATTCATCTGAGTATGCCCAACTTTCAACTCTACAAATATCTTAGATTTTACGCTTTAGTCTTATTCATCCTCGATTTTACCATTGGCGTCATAAGGTCTAACAGTATAGGTATTGGGGGGCTGTTCATACCCGCAATTTTACAAGCGTTGGTAATTTCATATCTTAATCGTTACGGAAATTATTTAAACGAAGAGGATTATCCAAAGATTCAATCTGGTGAATGGCAGGATAAAATGGATACAAAAGGATACTTTTATGGTGTATATTGTATCTTAATGGCTTCGGTAAAACTATTGAGAGGTTTGACTCTTTTATATCTTTACATTAATAGTACAGTTATTGTTAGCGAAGATCAAGGGAGTTGGCTTAATCTGTTACATTCAATTGTACTCATTTCATACGGCACTATCGTAATTTATTATGTGATAATGACCTTTATTTTGCTGAAAAATAGGTTCCCTAAATCAGACGATTCTCAAATTTTAGATAAAGATTTATGAAAATTTTAAATGATAAGCAGATTCGCCAAAAGATAAAACGTTTGACGATTCAAATTTTAGAAAATAATTTTGACCAGCCCGAAATCATCCTCGCGGGCATCAATAATAATGGACTTGAAATGGCAAGCCTGCTCATGCACGAACTGGTGAGCAGAACTGTTATTCCCATCACGCTCACACGCATCAAGTTAAGCCCGGCTTCGCCCGCTGATAACCCAATTTTTATTGAAATGCCGATTGAACAACTGAAGGGTAAAGTCATCATCCTCGTCGATGATGTGGCGAATACTGGAAGAACCATTTTTTACGCCATAAAACCCTTATTGGAAATCGTCCCAGAAAAAGTGGAAGTGGCTGTTTTGGTGGATAGAAAACACAAATCATTCCCGATTCAATCCGATTATGTCGGTATTTCTTTGGCGACGACCTTAAAAGAGCATATAGATGTGCAACTAAAAGGTGTAGATGAAATGGCTGTTTATTTGAATTGAGATATTGTGATATTGCATTAAAAAATATCCCAATATCCCAATATCCCAATATCCCAATATCCCAATATCCCAATATCCCAATATCCCAATATCCCAATATCCCAATATCCCAATATCCCAATATCCCAATATCCC
>JANMYC010001520.1:0-1508 GCA_031381715.1 Saprospiraceae bacterium | reverse complement strand
GTTTGCCCCCATACCCCCAAGGGGGATTATATCTCAAAAAAGGTGAAAAATACGCCTTTTTGCAATTTAATCCCCCTTGGGGGTCTGGGGGCAAACTTGAAAATTAGCAATTATTGAAGGCGAACTACTTGTGTAAAATTTAAAGACTACGGGCATTTTAATTATAAATAATAATTTTCATGGCAATTACGACAACCAGCACACCCTCATTTTTAACGGATAATTTCCTGTTACACTCCAAAACGGCACGCACTCTTTACCATGAGTTTGCGAAACAGATGCCGATTATTGACTACCATTGTCATTTGCCTCCCGATGAAATTGCTCAAAACAAGCAATATAAAAACATGACGGAAATTTGGCTCAAAGGCGACCACTACAAATGGCGCGCCATGCGTACTTTGGGTGTCAACGAAGAATTCATTACTGGTAAAGCGGATGACCGTGAAAAATTCCGCCGTTGGGCAGAATGTGTGCCTTACACGATGCGCAATCCTTTGTACCACTGGTCACATTTGGAGTTAAAAAATCCCTTTGAAATCAATGCTTTGCTCAGCGGTAGCAATGCTGATGCTATATATGATGAGTGTAATGAAAAATTGAAATATTTCACTGCTCAAGAATTATTGCGCCATAATAATGTAGAAGTTGTGTGTACCACTGATGATCCTTGTGATTCTTTGGAGCACCATATCACAATTAGTAAAAATCCTTTTGGCGTTAAAATATTGCCCGCTTTCCGTCCCGATGTGTCTATGTTTATTGAAAATGATGAGGCGTGGAGAGCTTATGTGCAACGCTTAGAAGGCGTTGTCAATCAAACAATTAGCAATTATGATGATTATTTAGCGGCTTTAAAAAGTCGCCACGATTATTTTCACTCAATGGGTTGCAAACTCTCTGACCACGGTCTTGAAACGATGTATGCAAGCGATTATACTGAGGGGGAGGTGCGTGCGATTTTTGCAAAAGTATTAAGTGGTCAAAAAGCAACTGAACAAGAGATTTTACAATTCAAATCAGCGATGTCTTATGAATTTGCCATTTGGGATTGGGAAAAAGGTTGGACTCAACAATTTCACTTAGGCGCTTTGCGCAATAATAACAGCCGTTTGTTAAAGAATTTGGGTAAAGATATTGGGGTGGATTCAATTGGGGATTTCACGATGGCAGTCGCTATGTCTCGTTTTTTCGACCGTTTGGATAGTGAGGACAAATTGGCTAAAACCATCATTTACAACTTGAATCCTGCTGATAATGAGGTATTTGCGTCCATGATTGGCAATTTCCAAGATGGTACTATTCGGGGTAAAATGCAGTGGGGCAGTGGTTGGTGGTTTTTGGATCAAAAAGATGGTATGACAAAGCAGATAAATACCCTTTCAAATATGGGCGTTTTAAGCTGCTTTTTGGGTATGTTGACGGACTCAAGGTCATTTTTATCCTATCCCCGTCATGAATATTTCAGAAGATTATTGTGTAATCTATTCGGAGAAGATGTTCAAAAT
>JANMYC010001518.1:0-4052 GCA_031381715.1 Saprospiraceae bacterium | reverse complement strand
CTTATCAATACCATTCATCATTCAATTCAGTTTTTATAAAGAACCGGATTTTGTAATTATTACCTGGTAAACTTTTATATGAATAAGAGCTACTTCTGTATTCTATTAATTTGGTTTATCGCTTATCAACATTTCTTTGGGTAATTATCAAAAACAAAATTATTATTGATATAAAATAGATTACATCACGTGAATCTACCACGCCACGGCTTATACTTTTGTAATGAAAATCTATTCCTAACATACTAATATAATAGTCAGCACCAGTTGCTGCAAGACCCGGCAATCTGCTTATTGCATTGAACCCGCTATAAAGAAGAAAACAAATAAAGGCTGCCATAATAAAAGCAACTATAGTATTGTTAGTAAAGCTACTTGTGCAAATACCAACAGCAGTGTAAACACCGGCAAGCATGAATAAACCCAGATAACTGCCTGCAGCAGCACCCAAATCTATACCGCCACGGGCACTTAAATATTGAACACTAATACAGTAAACTAAAGTAGGTATTAGAGCAATTAATACAATTAAGAGGCAGCCAAAATATTTTCCACAAACAATTTTAGCAGAACTAATGGGCAGTGTTCTTATTATTTCAAACGTACCGCTTTTGTACTCATCTGCTATGCTACGCATAGTAATAGTAGGTATTAGAAAAAGAAGTATATAAGGAGCAATTGAAAAAAAGTTTTCAAGTGATGCATAACCAAATTCAAGAATGCTGGAGTCTGGAAATACAAACAGAAAAAGACCCATAAGAAGCAGGAACACAATTATTGCAATATAACCGGTAAGGCTGCTAAAAAATTGCCGCCATTCTTTTAAACTAATCATCCACATGGCAGTAAAAATAGTAGTTATTTTAGAAGCTGGTGAGCTTAATTAAATTATTAACCAAAAAAGATCATCAGTAAAATATAAAGAGAGTCCAACCAATTTTCTTAAAAAGCTAGCTTATTGATTATATTTTATGAAACGTTTAAATTATCAACTTTTCTCAAAATTGCTTAAAAGTAGAATCATTTTTTTATAGCATTAACTGCAGTATCATTCACCATCATTTTACCAGCTGAAGAATCTATAGCCATTTTAGCCATAGAATCTACCATATCAGTTGTCATAGCTGCAGTATCCATGACGCTGCTTGTAGAATCTGCAGTAGCTTCTACTTTAGTTTCTCCAGACCCTCTCGAAATCACGATAAAATAAATAATTATAATAAATAATATTGAGCCAATCACCCAATACAAAATAGTTTTTAATTTTGCTATTTGATTAGCCTTGTTAGTATTTATTAATAATAGTTTTTCTTCCAGTTTTTTGTTTTCCAATCGTAAAGATTCTTCTAAAAGTCTTTTTTCTTCTTTTTCTTGTTGAATAATTTTTTTATAATATTGAAAGTCTAATATCTCCTCGCCTTTCCCCATTTTAACATATGAATCTCTCTCATCTTTTAATTTTTCAATATTTTTAAAATCATTAGCAATAATGGCAGCTATAGTTTCGTAAACATATCCAATACTATTTGGGTCACTTCCTCCTTGTTCGAGAAGGGGTAGTTTTTCACCATAGCTATAGAAAGAAATGTATGGTACTTTTGTTTTTACTAAAATATCTAATGGCATTATTTCATTATTCCCTTCCTCATAATTATTTATAAAATCTTTGTAGATATCATTTAATTCTTTTGCAAACTTATTTAACCATTCTTCTGTTAATTTCAATTCGGAATTATCAAACCTTGTGGCTATTGGGAATGCTTTTAATTTCAATCTATCATAAATTAGCTCTTGGTGTTTTTGTTTTGATTTACTTACAACGTCCAACGTACCCTTAAGCCCCTGCTCGGTTGCTGTAAAAAGGATCATAAGGACATCAGGCATATGTATCGAACAAACTCCACTACTATCAGTTAAGCCAGTACGGCTGTCTATCAGTATTATGTCAAATTCTTTTTTCCAATGACTTCGTATTTCTTCTAAAAAATCACCACCTTCATATTTATTGTATAAATCAAAAAAATTTAAGTTTTGAACTTTAGTTACATAATTTTCATCTTTTCTCCCTGAAGTCAACAAAAATAAATTAGAATTATTTTCTGTTTTAATTTGAGTTAGATAGTTTTTCCAAATAATTGATTTTGCAGAAAAAGATGGGTCAGTGGTTTTTTTATATAAAATATCAATTAAACCTTCTTTTTTTAAAACGGTATTAAATTCAGGCAATAAGGTTTTGAAATAATTTTCGAGTCCTGGAGCTTCAAGATCCCAATCAATTAGTAAGGTCTTTTTGCCCCAGATAGATAGAGCGGCTCCAATGTTTGCCAAGGCCATAGTTCGTCCGACCCCACCTTTATAAGAATAAAAGGTTATTATACTGCCCATGAAGGAAGAGTTTGTTTATACTGTAATATAGCTTCCTGAATTTTTTGATATGGAGTTTCTAGCCACTCCTCTGTTTCCCAATTTTCATTCCATGGAGGAGCATTAGCAATTATATTAGCCAAGGAAACTAGTTTTGTTTCAAATTTTTTTTTGAACTCGGAAAATTTTTTTTGATCACTTTCTTCAGAAATTATGCTATTGTAATCACTTAAATCTAAGACTTGTGTATTTTCAATAAAAAACGGTATAGGATCAAGTTTTCTAAACATTACAGGCCATATGAGGGAAGGTGGCTTTTTTCCCGGACCAAGCCCTAAAGCCTCTTGCCTATACTTCATCACGGAAAATTCAATTATACACCAATCTGATTTTCTAAAATAAGAAGGAGACCAAACTGCTAACATACATTTGGATCTTGCTAAAGCTCTTTTGATTTTTGCAGGCCACTCCACACCAATTTGTATTCCTTCCTCATCAATAAATATTTTAGGATCACTTTCACCAATTGTATAATCTTTAATAACGTTGACTAATAAAGGTTTTAACATTTTTCTGACCCATTCTTCACAATCAGTTCCTCTTTTATAAGATATAAATATGTCGTATTCATAGTCCATAGCATTATGAAAATTAATATGATATTAATTATGAAATAATTTCTTTTCAAATTTATATTTAATTTTTTAAAAATGCTACAAAAAAATTGGCAACCTACTTTTAATTAGACTATTTTTTTTATTTTATTGGGTTACCTTTTTCAATTAGAAGTATCAAAGTAAACTTTTAAAATTTTAAAGATGAAAAAATTACTTTTCGTATTCGCTGTAGCCGCTTTCACAGCATGTGGTACTAATGACGCAAAAACCGAAACTAAAGAAGCAATTGACGCTTCAGCTTCTACCATGAAAGACAGTTTAAATGGAGCTGTTGACGCTAATAAAGACAGTATTGAAAATGCTGCAAAAATGATGAAAGACAGCGTTGATAACGCTGCAAAAATGAAAAAATAGTATTTTTTTGATTTTGAGCTATCAAATAATATTTGCTTGCCCTAAGTGATAGCCAATAAAGATTTTCATATGGCAAGCAATCGTTAAAGGCCACTCTGTTTCAACAGAGGGGCCATTTTTTTGTGGCTATTTCTCATGGTCTGGTTATTGAATTGCACCTTAATGTATTTATTATTCATCATTAAATTAAAAACATTATGAAAAGCAATTCATTTTTTACTTCATTAAAAGTTTTCGCCTTACTGCTATTAAGCGGCTTATTTAACAATCTTATTGCACAGGGAGATTCTGGATCTACTACCTCTTCCTCTTCTTCAACAAGAACTGTAACTACCCAAACGCAAACCTGGTATGGTGAGCCCTGGATGTGGGTTGTGGGAGCAATAGTTGTAATTGTTATTATTGCATTGTTAGCAAGAAATAATTCTACCACTTCTGATACTACCCGTACTACTGTAATTAAAAGCAGAGATTAAATGGGAAAAAGAATTGGAAGTATTAGTATTAAAACCATCTCCCAATTTCTATGAACATAATATAAAAACTGAACGCTACAATAATTTGTAGCGTTCAGTTTTTATACGTAAATATTTTAATGATATTAAACTACAGGTTTTTTGGGAGGTAATGCAAACGCTATAGCTTCATGTTCAAAAT
>JANMYC010001514.1:0-8221 GCA_031381715.1 Saprospiraceae bacterium | reverse complement strand
ACCTGCCGATTTTACGGCAAAATCAGGATTGTTTTCGAACATTTTTTCAGCAGTTAGGCTGCGGCGTTTGTTTTGGCTGCAAATAAATAAGAGCTTTTGTTTTTCCATTTCAAAGTTTATTTCTTACCAATTGATTGAGAGCCTATCCTACAACTCATAATAAGCTACTGAATAGGCTTTAAGTTGTAAACCGGTAGATTCATAGATTGTTCTAATTTCATTTAAAGGACAATGAAACAATAGCTTGTTAGAATTCAAAAAATGGGTAAAACTTTGTTTTTATAGAAAAAAATAAAAGCGTTGACCCCTCAGTATATAACCCAAATTCAGCAAAAATTCATGTTTAAAAAACGCTTTTTTACGTATTTAACAGTCTTTTTAATCCTTTTTACCGTTAAAAAGACCGTTGTGGCACAGTCCAAAGCAGCGTATCCAACGGTGAGTTATTTGGATATTAAATTGGATTCTCAACGGCGATTGCCTTCCAATCCTTATATTTTGGAATTTAAAAAGGGTAAAAAGCACATTGTATTCTGTGGTGTTAACCATTTGACTGATAATAGTGACACATTGAATCCGATGTATGTGGGCATCGAAGAGAAGTTTTTTGACATTCGACCCGATGTTGCGGTCAATGAGGGGGGCGATATTTCAAAAAAACAATACCGTTCAAAATTCGATGCGCTCATTAAAGGTGGTGAAATCGGCTTGATAAAAGTCCTGTCCGATAGCCTCAAAATCTCAACTGTCAATGGTGATGCCGATACGCCATTTGAGTTTTCGGAATTATTAAAAACCTATTCAAAAGGTGAATTTTTGGCTTATATCGTTACGGAACGCTTAATGTGGGGCTTGAAAGATGATAATATCGTGGATAATGCACTCATTGAAAGGCGTTTTAAGGGTTTTATCCAAAATTATATCTTAAAAAAAGGCGGTGTTCAACTGAGTGAAAAGGAACAGACTTTTGATTTTTTTAAACGCAGTTATAGAAAACTACTCAATCGCCCTTTCGATTTGGAAGAACTTGAACCCACTGACCCTTTCGACCCCGAAGGAAAATTTCAAGAAATTGGGAGAAAATCCAAGGAAATTAGAGACCAATTTTTATTAAAAACCATTGACCAATTGCTGAATCAATACGATAAAGTTTTTGTCGTCTTCGGCGGATGGCATCTTTTAACGTGCGAACCTGGACTGAAAGAGATTATCAATCGAAGAAAATAGCAAAAAATACTGAGGTTTCTAACCCCAAGAACTCGGCGGGGGTATGACAGAATGTGTCAAATCATAATTTGACTTAAATCTCTTCTAAAAACGACGTGTCAAACTATATTTTGAAGCGATACAGCTTCATTTTTAATAGACTTTTGTGTCATAATCAGTTTTTAAATACTGTTTTTAAAAATCATTTATCACATTTTAAATCTATTAAAAATGAAAAAGTTAATCATCGTTTGCATCGCTTTTGCTATTTCAGCAACTTCTTGCCGTTCTTTAACATCCAACACAACCATCAAACCCAATGACAGTTTTGTACTCGGAAACAATGAGCATGGGTCTTTCAGTGTAAAATTAAAAAACGTATCTGCCAATGACCTTACCGTTTATCTTGCGCCCATCAGTGGCGGCACGCACTCGCCTCAAGTTGTCAAACCTAATCAGTCCGTCTCCGTAAAAGTGGATAAAAATACGGCTTTAATCGTAGACAATAAATCGAATAAAACAACTTCGGTAGATTTGAAAGTGGTGGGTGATACGGGTTTATCAATGGGTTATAAAAGCCAAAATTAATTGCTTTTACCCCTCAGTATTCTTTCAAAATCTTTTGGAAAGTTTCAAACTTTCCAAAAGATTTACCCCACAACTTACACTTAAAGAAATCCTCATTATTTTTAACAATCAATAATCAAAATTCAAGAAAAAAAATGAAAAAGATAGCAATGGTCTCAACCATAATCGCTTTGTTTTTAGTAACCAACGCGACGTTTGCCCAAAATACTAATAATGCTAAATGGGTCAAAATATACCTCAAAAGCAACAGTTTACTACCCAAAGGTGTTGGTATCAAAGAAATTAATCCCAATGGAAAGGTGGGAGTAAGTTATAGAGGTAGTTGGATGCCTTTCGCTCGTAATATTTGGGAAGTTCCAGTAGGCACCCGCTTAGAATACATTGCCGATAAATCCGTGATTATGAGCGGCAACGCTGCCACTTATCAAGGAAAATTGATAGTGGAAGTGAAAGCCACAGACGATGGTAAAACGTTTACATTCTAATAGATTATTGAATTGTTGTATTGCTTTTAACTGTAATTAGGCAACAATAAAGCAATACAACAATTTAACAATATACAAAATTTATGAATATTCAACTCAACATATACGCCATTGTGCTTCTTTTTGCTTTTGTACAAGGCATTTTTTACATTATTTTATTCATTAAAAGGGGTATTCAAGAGGAACGGCAATCCGATTTTTGGATGGCGGCGGTCATAGCGGCTTTGTGTATTTCCAACTTGGGTTCTATGTTGGGTTTTATGGGAATTTATATCTTGGGGCAGCAACTTTGGTTTTTCCCGCACAGCACGGGATTGGTCATTGGACCCATTTTTTACTATTATTTAAAAACGCAAATTAATACAGATTTCAAGTTTTCAAAGCAAGATTTCAAACATTTTATGCCTTATATCGTCTATTTTATTTATCAATTAAGCATTTTTTCTATGGGTAAAAATGTGGAAGATTGGTGGGTAAGAACTGTACATAGTCCTTTGTTCATAGGTGATTTACTCAATTTTGCTGAGATTATTTCGCTATGTATCTATACCGTGCTTGCCGTACAATTGTATCTGCAATATCTGGATTGGTTGCCCAAAGAACGCTCTGATACTGAGGGGGTGCGCTTTAATTGGTACAAAAATTTTCTATGGGCGATTATTGGGGGAGTAGTGGTGGCATTAATCACGTTTATCCTTGGATTCTGGATTGAGTTATCTTATTGGGATGATTGGATTCAGCGAGCAGTGGTAGCGGTTATCATTTATTACATCAGTTTTGCGGGTTACGGGCAAATGCAACCGCGGCACCTTGTTTTTAATGAAAAAGCAGTTGAAAAAGCAGTGATTGCTGAAAATTCATCTTTCCCAGTAATTGAAAAAAAGCCCAGTGAATTCTTGAAAACTGAGAATAAAATAGACAATATTGAGCTTGAAAAATGGCAAACTAAGATAGAACACATCATGGTCAATGAAAAACTTTACCTCAATCCTGAATTGACTTTGAGTGAACTGTCAGAAAAATTACAATCACATAACTCCTTGATTTCCAATGTTATAAACACCCAATTTCAGAAAAATTTCAACGATTTTGTCAATGAATTTCGGGTCAATGTTTTTAAAGATAAAATTAAAGACCCTAAATTACAACACCTCACACTTTTAGCCATCGCTTTTGATTGTGGTTTTAATTCAAAATCAACATTCAATCGAGCCGTTAAAAAAGTAACGGGGGAGATGCCTTCAGACTTTCTGAAATAGAGTTTATGTTTGAATTAGGATGGGCAGGATTTTAAGGATTGATTAGGATTTTTTCGTGCGGAACCGAAGTTCCGCGCTACGTTTTACATCCTAAATCATCCTTAAAATCCTACCCATCTTAATTTAACAATAATTGCGGTTATGTTTATTTAATGCCATAAAACATTATAAATCAATTATTTATGTAACGAAAGTAGCGCCATCCAAGCTTCATTTACTTTGCCTTCATTGAGGAACATCTTAGCTAAATGAGAATAATCGTCATTGGGGTTTTCTTTTAAAAATGCATCAATTTCATCTTGAGCGGGTAATTTTTCGATATTACCCAAACGCCCCAAATCATTGCCGGTAAAAAGTGGATTTTTTTTGATAAAATCAGGAATTGCATCTACGCCAATACCTTTATGAATACTCGGCTTAGGCACTTCAAAAAGCGCATCGCCCGATGCCCGACAATACCAATCGCCACCCAATCGGGCTACCCAATCCGTTTTTGTTTGGTCAATCATGCCTTTTTCATTCAAAATATCTTCCGAAAAATGGGCTAAAATGACCTCGCAAATCACTAAATTAGGGGAGCCGCCTTCGTTGCTCATTTGTATCACTTGCTTCACTTTGCATTCAAAAACAGCTTTCGATTCCATAACTCGAGGCGGTTTGACCATCACGGATACCCCCTCAGTAAAACCCGCTTTTTTGAACTCATTCACGCCTTTTTCATATTCACAACTCGCCAACGACATTTGCTCCACCATCGCATAGTCCACCATATTGATAACTACTTCGTCGTGCTCCAAAACATTATCAAGGGTATGCTTCGAACTGCCGTCACGTACACGTCGATTTGGTGAAAAAATGAGTGTCGGCGGATTCGTGCCAAAGACATTAAAAAAGCTAAAAGGACTTAAATTCACATTGCCCTCTTTATCCACCGTGGACGCAAAAGCAATCGGGCGAGGCGCAACAGCTCCTTGCAAATAGCTGTGTAAAACAGGAATAGAGACTTCTTTTGGATTAATTGTCAGCATTTTATTTTAGTTTTTAGTGTTTGGTTTTTAGTGTTTATACCGTCTAAGCACTAGAAACCAAACACTATATACCTTTTACAGGTAAAACAGTCGTTCGCACTTCGCCAAAATCTATCCGCACACCATCTTTTTCAGCGAAACCTTTTATAATAATGGTGTCTCCATCTTCTAAAAATGTGCGTGTCGAACCATCGGGCAGTGTTATCGGACTTTTACCACCCCAAGTCAACTCCAATAATGAACCAAAACTATCGGGTTCTTTGCCCGAAATTGTACCCGAAGCCAGCACATCTCCGACGTTCAAATTACAACCATTCACGGTATGATGGGCGATTTGTTGCGCCACTGTCCAATACATATTTTTGAAATTAGAACGGCTGATAACTACCCCTTCAGTATCTTGACTCCAATTTGGGTTTTTGGAATCTGAAATTTTGGAATTTGGAATCAATATAACTTCCAAATTTATATCAAAATTTAATCTTTTTTCTTCATTTAAATACGGTAAAACTTCTGGATTTTGCGCCTCCGCCGGCACTCTAAATGGTTCAAGGGCTTCAAGCGTCACAATCCAAGGCGACATAGACGAAAAGAAATTTTTAGCCAAAAAGGGACCCAATGGCACATATTCCCAACGCTGAATATCGCGAGCCGACCAATCATTAAAAAGCGCAAAACCGAAAACATATTCTTCAGCTTTGTTCACATCAATCGAATCGCCAATTGGATTGGGTTTCCCAATAATCGTCGCCATTTCCAGCTCAATATCTAAGCGTTTAGTTGCTGAAAAAGCGGGTGGTGTGGTATCCGTCGCATTCACTTGCCCTTTCGGGCGGTGAAAATTTTGACCCGAAACAAATATCGAACTCGCTCGCCCATGATAACCCACGGGCAAATGTTTCCAATTGGGCAATAAAGCATCACCGTCGGGGCGGAACATTTTACTGACATTCGTGGCGTGTTGTTCGGAGGAATAAAAATCCGTATAATCGCCTATTTTGATAGGAAGATGCAGTTTTACATCATTTTCAAAGTAAAGTGCTTTTGAAATTTGAAATCTGAAATCTGGAATTGAGAATATCTCCTGCAAACGCTTGCGCACAGCATTGGTTTTCTCTTTTCCAAGACTTATAAAATCATTCAAATAATCGTTTTTATAAACCGATTTTTTGATTTTTAAATCGTCGAAACAGCCCAATTCAGCCAAAGCGTATAAATCTACAACTTGGTCGTTTATGATTGTTGCGAGGCGTTTTTTACCGTTTTTTATTGAAAAAATGCCGAAAGGGATGTTATTTATGGTAAAAATCATACTTTTTTATTGCTTTAAAAAAACTACTCCAACCACGATTTATAATACTTCCCATCATCAATCCCCAATGCAGCTTCCGTTATACTGAGGGGTTTGAAAGTATCAATCATCACCGCCAATTCTTCGGTTTTGGTATGCCCGATGCTGCGTTCATAAGCCCCCGGCGCAGGTCCGTGTGGTATACCACCCTGGTGCAAAGTGATATGCCCTTTTTCAATATTATTACGGCTCATAAAATCACCATCTACATAATAGAGCATTTCATCGCTATCAATATTTGAGTGGTTGTAAGGGGCGGGAATACTGAGGGGGTGGTAATCGTACAGACGGGGCACGAACGAGCAAATCACGAACGCCTTAGTTTCAAATGTTTGATGCACTGGTGGGGGCTGATGCACCCGTCCCGTTATGGGTTCAAAATTATGAATTGAAAAACCGTATGGGAAATTATAACCGTCCCAACCCACCACATCAAAAGGATGCGTTGGGTAGAGCATTTCATATAAAACGCCTTGTTTTTTTATTTTCATGATGAAATCGCCTTTTTCATCGTGCATTTCAAGGTCTTGTGGGAGTTTCAAATCACGCTCACAAAAAGGCGAATGTTCCAAGAGTTGTCCAAAATGATTGCGGTAGCGTTTAGGGGTATAAATGGGGTGAAAAGACTCCGCATAGAGTAAGCGATTATCTTCAGTATCAAACTGAATTTGATAAATCATGCCGCGTGGGATGATAAGATAATCGCCATATTCAAAAGGAATATTACCCAATTGCGTCCGCAAGGTACCGGTGCCACGATGAATGAAGAACATTTCATCGGCATCCGCATTTTTATAAAAATATTTGGTTAGAGACAGTTTTGGTGCTGCCAATCCGATGTGAACATCAGAATTGACTAAAAGTGCCGTGCGGCTTTCTAAAAAATCATCCTTCGGAGGAACTTCAAAGCCCTTTAATAATCGTGCTTTTATGCCCTTTTGCACAGCTATTTTAGGTGCGACATCGGTTTCAGATAGAATCTCTTTGACCATTGTCGGGCGGTGTACTTGATACATCAATGATGACATACCATCAAACCCGATTGTACCAAAGAGTTGCTCATAGTATAAATCACCATTTTCCTTACGGAACTGCGTATGGCGTTTTTGCGGTATTTTACCGAGTTTATGATAGATAGGCATTTTTAATCATTTTACTTTTCAAATAACTTGGGATACATCACAAAGATTAGGGAAGCTTTAAGAACTTCCCTAATCTGCGCTAAATATACACTCTTACAAATTTTTAAAGCGTCCCCCTCAAAGCTTGTTCCCTTTCAATTGATTCAAAGAGAGCCTTAAAATTACCTTTTCCAAAGGAAGTTGCACCTCGGCGTTGTATAATTTCAAAAAATATGGTTGGACGAGGCTCAAGCGGTTTGGTGAAAATTTGTAGTAAATAGCCTTCTTCATCTCTATCCACTAAGATATTTAATGCTTTTAATTGCTTAATATCCTCCTGAATGTGCCCAACTCTTGCCAATAAATCATCGTAATAGACATCTGGAACGCGGAGAAATTCGATGCCTCTCGCACGCAATTGCGTCACCGTTTCTATGATATCATCGGTAGCAACGGCTAAATGTTGAACGCCAGCACCTTCATAAAAATCGAGATACTCCTCAATTTGTGATTTTTTTAAACCATCAGCGGGCTCATTAATGGGGAATTTGACGCGCCCGTTGCCATTTGCGACGACTTTACTCATTAAAGCCGTGTATTCCGTTGAAATATCTTTATCATCGAATGAGACGATTTGGGTAAAACCCATGACATCGCCGTAAAAATTGACCCATTCATTCATTTTACCCAACTCAACATTGCCTACCATGTGGTCAATGTATTTCAAACCGATGTCTTTAGGCTTATAATTCGGATTCCATTCTTTGAAATAAGGTAAAAATACGCCATTATATTCATGTCTTTCAACAAAAACGTGGACAGTATCGCCATAAGTATGAATCCCCGCCCGTTTCACTTTTCCAAAAGCATCCTCTTCAACTACTGGTTCAAAATAAGATTTTGCCCCTTTGCTCACGGTGGTATTATAGGTATATTCGGCATCGTCCACCCAAAGCGCGACCACTTTCACGGCATCGCCATGTTTATCAATGTGCTTGCCGATTTCAGTGCCGCTTTTTAAGGGAGAAGTTAATATAAATCGGATTTTACCTTGTTGCACTACATACGATTCGCGGTCGCGTAAACCCGTTTCCAAACCTGCATAAGCCACAGGTTGAAAACCAAAAGCAGTTTGATAAAAATATGCCGCTTGCTTGGCGTTGCTGACATAAAATTCGACGTA
>JANMYC010001494.1:0-2860 GCA_031381715.1 Saprospiraceae bacterium | reverse complement strand
AAGAAATTGGTAATATTAACTGGCTGTGTTGGGTTAATTGTCCCCGTTTTTAAAACAACATTACCTTGATGGGGATATACATTAAAAGAGATAATATTGCCATTGCGTGTAGAGTTAATAGTAGTAGTTCCTTGAGATACTGTAAACGTGCCAGCAATAGAAGCCACATCTACATTCACAGTTACAGGCGTTTTTAATATAGCGTTATTGATTGTTTGTGTATTGGTGAAATTGACATTAATGGTACCCGTTGGAGCATCAAACACCGTAGCAATCGTGTAAGCATCACGTTGCATTTTATAAGTGATAGCCTCCGAAGCCGTTGCTGACCATAACAAACCAGCATCCATTTTGGATTTCACATAATCTAAGTGAGAAGTATAATTGGCTATCGTTATAGCACCGTAAGAAGGGTCATTAATGCCATGAAATTCACGCATCAGATAGCCTCCAGCTAAGATAACATCATCAACAGATGCTTTAAGGCTCGAAATGGCGGATGCAGAGTTATCAAATCCATAAAAATTAATGTTCATGAAATTGGTGAAATTGCTGCTATTAAGGCTTCCTGTTCCTGCCCGTGAACCAATGTACCCAAGATTATTTTTTAAATAGTCCAAAACAGTAGTCGTGTGCGCATCATAAGGGTGAATGAAAAAGATGGGGCGAACGCCCGTATTGGTTTGAATCAATTGAGTAGATTGGTCTAATTCAACTGCAAAATCAGCGGGCCCGTAAGTCAAGCTTCCAGTACATTCGCTGGCTGGCCCTCCACATTTGTGGCTATGAGAATGATTAATACATTCATGCCCACCCGTCATCATAGTTCGGGCTTTAGTCCATTCTGTGGGACCACAATTTCCTGTAATAGCCCCGAAACTGAATTTGATGCCCCGAGCCGTAGCAATGGGATAAGCATGGTCATAAATACCTGTTACATAATCGCCGAAATCATCGTGTACAATAGTATAAGCCGCTTTTTTATTATCTTTCCAAGTGGCTAAGCTTGCAGTTTGGCTGCAAAGGGGGTGAAGGCTTAAAAAGCAGAATGCTAATAGCCAGAGATAGGGAGTAAAGTTACGCATGGAGTTTAAAATTTTGGTAAAGAAAATGAGTCGATAGTAATATAAAAAGTGTATTTTCGATAATCAGTACTGAGGGGGTCATGCTTCTTTTAAGGCAAGTGTTTCCAGAGAGATAATATTTTCATAGACGTCTATTAATTGTTTGTAGTTGCTTTTAGGGGAATAGTTCTCTTCGTAAGTTCTTCGAGCGTTGGCGTATACCGTTTCTTTATTCAATCTATCTAAATTATTGAATATGATATCTGTGTTATTGGGTTCAAATAAAAAACCATTTTCACCATTTGAAATAATAGTATCTAAATTTTTAGTATTGGTCGCAAATACGGGCGTACCCGTTGAAAACGCTTCTAAAATAGTCATTGGCTGCCCTTCATAAGTCAGCGAAGGCACTATTAAGCCTCGGCTTTTCTTTAATTTTTCAATGATAAAATTATTATTTTGATAGCCTAAATAACGGATGTTGGGATTGTTTTCAGCGACTTCTTTTACAAAATCCTCTAAAGGTCCCGAGCCAATTATTTCCAGTTTTTTATTGTTTTTAATAAAAATATTGATAAGCAGTTTTACGCCTTTTTGCTCATTCAATCGCCCCACGAAAAGATAATAATCGCTTCTTTCTTCCATCGGAGAAAAGCCGAAATCGTTGACGTAATTGGATTTTATTATCCCCTCGTTAGGTTTCATGGATAGTATCGGTGCGAGTAAATTTTTATTAAAATCCGCTAAAAAAATGTATTTTTTAACTGGATTGAAGTGTTTTAATGCGAATTTATGAACACTATTGACTATTGAAAGCTGTAAAGATTTCAGAAATGAACCCTTGAAACACTTATTTTTTATGCCATAAAACCCACTTTTTTTATCCAAACACAGTTGACAATTAGCATTGTCTCGGTACAATAAACCTTGGATGCAACCCAACCGATAATTGTGGATAGTCATCACCGTAGGTATATTTTTCTTTTTTAAAGCAAAAAAAATTGCGGGTGATGCTGTGTAAAAAACGTTGTGAACATGAACAATATCAGGCTTGAATCTTTCAATATGTTCAATGATTTTTTTATAAGAAGCTCTATTGAAAACCGTTTTAGAAAAAAGAGCTACTTTCGATATGCCTTCTAAGTCTTGATTGTCAAATTCGCAGAGTTCGACCTCATGACCGTATTGCTGTAAAAGACTTCTTTCATTGACTACGACGGTATCTTCTCCGCCTTTTTCAAGGTATTTATTGTGTATTTGAAGTATTTTCATTTAAGCAGTTACCCCCTCAGTATTGTAGTCATTTTTACGTAAAACATAGTCCACAGCATCCGTAAAACCCTTCGCCATATTTTCGGGGATGAGTTCAAAATCCATTTTATATCGAATGGCTTTTTGCATGGATTGCTGCAATTCCTCGTTTTGTAAGTATTCTTGAATGGTATTCGCCATTTTTTCTATTGAAAAATCGGGTATTTTAAAGCCCGTTTCGTTATCCACGATGTACTCTATTTCGGGAGGGCTCATCTCGGTTTGGAGAAAAGTGACAACGGGACAATCGAACATAAACGCATGGTTGACCGCCAAACCGACATTGCCTGGCATAATCATCAAATCTGAGGCGTACAACATCTCACCCGACTTTTGATTGTCATGAATCCAACCATGAAATTTTACGGAATCTTGCCAATTATTATCCTTAATTCTTTTTTCTAAAGGTTCAACCTCACCACCGCCTACGAAGTGAATACCGACTTGATTGGGCATTTTTTTATTTAAAATTTCAAAAATATCCA
>JANMYC010001489.1:0-1855 GCA_031381715.1 Saprospiraceae bacterium | reverse complement strand
AATCTCGACACTACCTCGAGTGCTTTCAATTTCACCCGAAAGAATTTTTAAAAAAGTAGATTTACCTGCGCCATTCGCACCGATTACGCCGTAACAGTTACCTTTTGTGAATTTCATATTCACATCATCGAAAAGTACGCGCTTTCCGAATTGTAAGCCTACATTATTGACTGAGAGCATTTCTTATAATTAATTTTTAAAAATTTAGACTTTATATCTGCCTATCGACGGACAGGCTGATGGGTAAGTTTTAAATATTTTACCCATAAAAACGGCGCAAAGGTACAAAAAATAAAAACGGTTTAATAATCCAAATGAAAGATTATTAGACCGTTTTTACAGTTTTTTTATTAGAGAAGCAGAAAACAGTGATTTTTAAATTTTCACAGAATTATCTGCGTCTGCGTCTTTTACTTTTATATGGATTGCCATCGCCACCATCAACTATGTAAGTCAATGTTAATCCGCCAAACATGTACCAATCATTGGCTTTGGGATTGCCGTTTTTACTGATGCCGTCGATATAATCATTAAAAGCTGTACGAGTACCCCATTCAATACTGGTAGCAAAACTCGGCGCAAATTGAAACTTAAAACCTCCGCCAATGGCTGCGCACACAAAGCTACTTTTAGCTTCAAATTCAGGGAAAGGATAAGGTACTCTATCTTTGGGGGCTTTGGGCTCGCCATTGATATTCGTCAAACCAAATCCAACAAAACCAAACGGGGAAAATTTTCCTTTGAACATACCGTAGCTGCTTGAGCCGTATTTGGGCAAATGAAACTCTGCTAATGCCGCAATTTCTTTAACGTTTGAAACGAATGTAAATCCACGTTCTCTGATGCTTGCGTCCCTTGAATTTTTATCGTCACCCAGCAATTTACCGGCTGTAAAACCCAAGCGAAAAGAGAGAAAACTCAAAGGAGAATATCGAATCAAAAGCCCGCCTGCCGGTTGGGTTTCTTTCCATACAATGCCACCATCGGCCAAATCACCTTGATAATTAGTACTGCCTGCAAAAATGCCTAATTCATAGTTTTGTGCGGATAAGTAAGTTGAACAACTGCAAAAAAATACCAGTACTACTGAGTAGCACAATTTATTGATGATTGTCATAGCTGGTTATAATAGTTTAAATAAAGTTAATATAAAAAGTACTAACGAAATAAATTACAAAATTATGTGTTAATATCCAAATAAAAATGCCCCATTTAAGTTAGATTAAATCATGCAATAAAACTTTATTTAAAAACAGCTTAGAGAATTCTGCGCATTTGATTAAATCTAAATTTTAAATTTATAATTTTGCCAAACCAAATGCGCTTCTTTTACATTTAAAAAGGAGACATTGCATTCTAAAAAGTAGGCGTAAAGAAATAATCGCTGCTATCGTCGATCTGTAAAATGTAAAAAATGCGGAGCATAGAGGAGTATTTTTCACATTCTATAGAACCGACTTTAAAACATAGCAGTGATTATTTTAGCCCAACTACTTATGAAAGACTGTTTTACAACATAAAAATATTAGAATATGCCTTTAGATCAAATAGATGTAGATAAAATGGAAACCTCAGAGGTGAAGCGCACCGATGAGATGAATTTTTGGGAACACCTCGAAGAATTGCGCAAACGCATTATTCGTTCAGTGGTTTCAGTTTTTGTGGGTATTATCGTCTTCTTTGCCTTGGGTGAGCAAGTTTTTTTAAATATAATTTATGCGCCGCTTAATAAGGATTTCGTTACGTATAAGTTCATGTGTGACCTTGGTCAAAAAACTGGGATGACCTCACTTTGTATCGACGCACCAAAGCTAAATTTGATTACTACTCAATTAGGTGAAGTATTTTTCAAACA
>JANMYC010001486.1:0-4043 GCA_031381715.1 Saprospiraceae bacterium | reverse complement strand
ATGATACTCGAAGGTGTAATATTTCTGATCTTTATTGTAGAGATAACATTTTTTATTCCACTCGTTCTTGATTGTATCTTTTGGCGTAAGAAAAGCACCCCAAGCCTTGAAAGAGGGGAGGTGTTCACGGGTCTGATAGCGAGCGCGTTGTAGGATTTTATCGTTAGTCAAATATTTCAAAATATCTGTACCAATACCCGTCATACCGCCCCCATTTTTCCTCAAATCGACAATCAACGCTTTGGCTTTGTACAATTCAGGGAGTATTTTTTCAAAATCTTTATTGATTTTATTGTCTCCAAAAGAATTAAGCGCAACATAAGCAATTTGATTGTCCAACCATTTGAACTCTAAAAGAGAATCTGTTTGGATGGGTGGATAAGTTTCCAAGTTTTCAGTGCGTTTGTGGGTGAGGGTCAAAGATTTTTGCTCACCTTTTGGCGTTTTTAGCTTGATGGAAAAAGTTGTGCCTTCTAAGCCTTGCAAAAGCTGTGAGTAGCATAAATCATCCAAAACATAGTCCGTCGAAGAGCTGATATAAGGTTTTACAAATTGATTTACGTAGGCTTTTGTCGTCAAGCCATTGACTTCGATTACCTCGCTACCAATCGGGATTTCGTCTTTTTTAATCGTATTGACGGTTGTAATAATCGCTTTTCCATCAATATTTTTAATAAAAAGCCTATAATCGCCAAACATTGTGTTCATAATTTTACCCTGCATACTTTGCGGTTGCCAAACGTTAGTGTGCCCATCGTGAAGCATAGCACAAAATTTTTCCAACTCACGGTAATATTCGTAGTCATTTTTAGTTTCCTGCACTTTCATTATCAAAACCCGATACGTGCTGTCCCAAAGTTGCCTATCCACTCGATTGAGGTAGATAAAATTGTAGTTTACCTCTTGCCAAAACTTAGATAATCCATAGACCTTATCCGCCGCAGATAGCGTATTGGGAATCTGAGCATGGCTTATTTGATTGATTAAAAGAATTAAAAAAAATAGAAACTTGATTTTCATGATTTGTAAGTTTTAAAATGGTAAAATATTTAAAAAAGTAATCCCAGCTCGTTCTATACTGAGGGGGTGCTACTCCGTCCGCAACGATTTCACAGGGTTTGTGATTGCGGCTTTAATAGCTTGAAAACTTACTGTCGCCGTTGCAATAACCAAAACAATCAAGGCTGACCAAAGGAATATCCATCCATTTAAGTTGATGCGATAGGCGAAGGTTTGAAGCCATTGGTTGATTGTCCACCATGCAATAGGGAGCATGATGACAATAGCAATAATCACCAAACGAATAAAATCTTTACTCAACAAAAAGGTGAGACTTGTGACGCTTGCACCCAATACTTTGCGAATACCAATTTGTTTGGCTTGTTGTTTTGCTAAAAATGCAGTTAAAGCAAATAGACCCATCATGGAAATCAGTATGGCAACAGAGGTAAAAAAGGCAATCACTTTTTGCAAACGGATATAGGTTGTAAATAATTTCTGGAAGTTTTCATCCAAAAAAGTATAGCGCAAAGGCGTTTCTGGTTCAATGGTTTTCCACACTTGTTCTATACCTTCGATAGAGGATTGTATGTTAGTTGTATTCAATTTTACTAATATGCCCCCGCCTGATTGATACATACAGGCGTTATTGCCAATGGTATAAACAATGGGCTGAATGACGCTTTCAAATCCACGCACATTTATATCTTTCACAACACCCACTACAGGCATCGGGATACTATCACAACCTTGAAAAGAGATGGTTTTACTGAGGGGGTCTTGTGTCAAGAGCATTTTAGCAGCTGTTTCATTGAGAACAGCTGTGCGAGTATTTTGGTCAGCCATTTCTTCCGTAAAATAACGCCCTTGAATTAGCGGAATTTGTAAGGTGTTAAAATAATCGGCACTGATTTTTACCGATGCCATGCGATGCATTTTACCATCTACTTTGAAATCAACAGTAGATGTGTCCATAATAGCGTCTTGTCCCCAAGGCGTTTTGGTACTTTTAGATACCGAACTCACACCTGCCACCGAGAGCAATTGATTTCTCATGGTAGCAAAGCCTTCTTCTCGTGTTTTTTGCATGGCAGGAATACGCAAAACCTGAGCCTCTGAAAAGCCTTTGTCTCTGGTTTGCATATAGTGCATTTGTTTATTGACCACCAACGTCGCTATGATGAAAAAAGCAGACACCATAAATTGCAGGACGATTAAACTATTCCGAAAAACGACCCCTTTTTTACCCGTCGAATAATCGCCTTTTAGCACTTTGGATGTATTGAATTTTGATAAAAACAAGGAAGGATACAAGCCTGAAAATAGCGTGACAACACTCAAGCATAGAACCATTTGCCCAATCAAATAAAAGGCGTTATTGTTTTGCCATAAATCGTATTGGATATTAAAAGATTGCTTGAAATAAGGGATAACTTGATAAACAATTAAACCCGCTATCACCAAACTCAACAGGCATTGCAAAGCGGCTTCTGACATAAATTGAATGATTAATTGATTACGGTCGGAACCCAAAACCTTGCGAACACCCACTTCTTTAGCACGACTAATGGACTTCGCAATCGCCAAATTGCTAAAATTAATAGACCCTGCCAATAGAAGTAAAACCGCTAAAATCATTAAAACGGTGACGATGCCAATATTGCTTTCACCGTACTTCGGAAAATTGTGAATATTGGCAATGGCATCTACAAAAAGCGTCTTTTTTTCTGCCTTTTTTTGATAGTCTTCATAGGTTAAATTGTCTTTTTTTAATTGGTCATTGTAATACAAGCGGCTAATTACTTCTTCTGTTTTACCTTCATTTGCAGTTTCTATTAGTTTGATATAGGTTTGATTTGAATAATTGCCCCAGAATTTATTTCCTTTCAAAAAGGGGTCAATCATAATTATATCGGCTGTAAAATGAGACGGCATAGACAGTTTTTGTAAAACACCTGTAATAATGCCATTTTCAGCACCAAATAACTGAATGGGCTTTCCAATTGGGCTTGATTTACCAAACACCTTTTCACTCAGCTCTTGACTGATGATAACGCCTTTGGGTTGTTGAAGCGCAGCTGTTGCATCTCCGTCCAATAATTTATAAGGGAATACCTCAAAAAACGAAGAGTCAACCGTCACCAAACCTTTTTGATAGATTTTTTTATTGTTGGCAGAAAACAACACTTCAACATCACCAGCCGATTGAATACTTGTAGCTGCCACACAATTCGGATATTTTTCCGCAATAAAAGAAGCCAAAGGCGTAGGCGTAGCTGGATATACTTCTTCGCCGTCTTTGAGCGATACTCGATAGACTTTATTTAATTCAGCGTCCCATTTATCATAGCTCAATTCATAGTTGAGATACAACAAAAGCAATATAAAACTGGCTAAACCCATTGCCAATCCCAATATATTGATGGCATTATAGGTCTTATTTTTAAATAGGTTGCGATAGGCGATTTTTAAATAGTTCTTTATCATGGCGTTGTTCTTTTACTTTTTTTGAAATTAAGGCGTAAAACAAAAAATAGTCTACCCAAATTGGTTATTATATTTTTTTTAATCAATATAAATTTCTTGAGAAATAATCCCGAGTGCTCGGGATTTAAAAGAAATTTAGAGCAGAGTAAAGGAAATAGAATGACTAAGTTGGGTACATTATTTTTTGTTTTACGCCTAAAGCACCCCCTCAGTATTTCAACCATTTTACTCCGTCCGCAACGATTTCACAGGATTCGCTACCGCCGCTTTATAAGCCACAATGCCTATTATCAAAGCCGTTAAAGTGAATGTGATAAAGCCCACCATAAGCATCATAAAATAGGGAATATCAATGCGATAAGCGAAATTACTCAACCACATATTTGTCACGTACAAAGCAATTGGTACACTTATAATCAACGCAACACCTACCATATAAGCATATTCTTTTGTTAATATCTGAATGATTGAAAAAGGTGATGCGCCAAGGACTTTGCGGATGCCTATTTCTTTGGTACGCGCAACGGTCAAAAATAGCGTGATGCCCATAATGCCCA
>JANMYC010001448.1:0-1554 GCA_031381715.1 Saprospiraceae bacterium | reverse complement strand
TTCAATACATTGATATATTTCGACCCACTATTCAAAGTATTTGCCGAAAAGATAGAGCATGGCTATTGTTACCACTAAACTAATGATATCAAGCTGATACTATTGCCGCCAAGTTTTCACGAATGGCGGGAGGGAATCTTTATCTATTTCGCTCTTCATTATTTTTTAGATTTTAATTTTTGTAAATTATTTTATACATTAATCCCGCCGCTCACTTCAATCCTTTGTCCATTAATCCAACGGGATTCATCGGAGCATAAAAATGCGACAACACCGCCAATATCATCTGCGCTACCCACGCGACCTAAAGGCGACATTGAACCCAACATCGTTTTGAATTGGGGATTGTTTCTAATAGCACCATTATTAAAATCCGTTTCAACGGGACCGGGAGCAACGACATTGGCTCTTATACCTTTTGCACCCAATTCCTTTGCCATATATTTCGTCAATACCTCAATGGCTCCTTTCATAGATGCATAAACCGAATAACCGGGATTACTGAATCTCGTCGTTCCGCTTGAAATATTGATGATACTACCGCCTTGATTGATATTGGGAATGAGTTTTTGAGTTAAAAAATACACGCTTTTGAAATGTACATTTAAAAAATCATCAAATAACTCTTCTGAAACCTCTGTAAAAGGCACCGTTTTGCCCATACCTGCATTATTGATTAAAAAATCGAAATGACTGGTTTCAAAAGTCGAATTCAATAAAGCCGTAAATTCTTGAACGAAGGTGTCCAATGATTTGAAATCACTTAAATTCAGCTTTAAAGCAGCTGCTTTACCACCCATCGATTCTATTTCATGGACAGTTTCTATAGCCATCTCATCGTTATTATTATAGGTAACAACTACATCAACACCTTTACGTGCGAGACTCAATGCCATATCTTTACCCAATCCACGGCTTCCGCCCGTCACCAACGCAATTTTTTTCATGATATTTTTATGTTTTTCAACTTTAAAAAAGAAAATTTGTAAAAGCTTAGCCATAATCGCTTGCGCGATACTTAGCCACTGATTTCACTGAAATTGACTGATTTTACACTGATTTTAAATACAATTTTAGTATTTCACTTCTAAATCAGTGTAAAATTAGTCAATTTCAGCTAAATCAGTGGCTAATCGGAGCGATAGCGACTATGCAGCTAAGGGGTTACGAAAATTTATAACTAATAAATAGTACTGTTCACCCTACCCCCTCAGTATTAAAGGACATTTTATACTATTTCGGCTCAATAAAATCCCATAAATTGTCATATAAATCTTTAAAAACAACGACATTTCCATATACTTCTTCTCGTGGTTTTTCAGTAAATTCAACACCTTTTTCAAGCATAAGTTTGTAGTCTCGCCAAAAATCATCGGTGTATAAAAACAGAAAAACCCGTCCTCCAGTTTGATTGCCCACGCTATTTTTTTGAGCATCATTGGCAGCTTTGGCTAATAAAATATGGCAACCATCCGAGCCTTTTGGAGCGACGACTACCCACCGTTTTGAGGGACTCATTTCAGTATCTTCAATCAAATCGAAGTTCAGTTTTTG
>JANMYC010001364.1:0-3853 GCA_031381715.1 Saprospiraceae bacterium | reverse complement strand
CTGAGATATTTTTTAAAGCCACTGCTTCTCGCACGGTGGGGCATGGCGACACGGTTTTGATTCGTAGAGACTCTAAATGGAACGTTCCAGAGCCTGAATTGACCCTTTTTGCTACTTCAAAAGGTAAAATTGTCGGTTATACTTGCGGCAATGATATGAGTTCACGGGATATTGAAGGTGAAAACCCCTTGTATTTACCGCAAGCCAAAAGCTATGACGCATCGGCAGCTTTGGGTCCTTGTCTGCTGGTTTTAGAGAAACCGATTGACCCCAATACCGAAATCCAATTGGTTATTTTAAGAGATAATAAAACCGTTTATGAAGGTAAAATTGCCATTAATAGCATGAAACGCAGTCATAAAGAGCTTATTCAATATCTTTTTAGAGAAACATCTTTTCCAAATGGCGTTTTCCTGATGACAGGTACGGGGCTTGTTCCTTCTAATGATTTTACTTTAGCGGTGGGCGATGAAGTGCATATTTCAATAGATGGAATTGGGACTTTAATCAATACGGTAGGGCAGAAAAAGGGATGATGTTTACATAGTTTACATTGTATTTTAACTTAAAACAACCAAGAATGAAACGAATCAAACTCTTTTTAGCTATTTTATTTCTTCTAAATTTTAATCTGATTGCCCAATCCGATAAAGTGTTATCCTATAAAACACCCGCCCAATATTTTGAAGAAAGCCTTGTCTTGGGCAATGGCAAAATAGGAGCTACCGTTCACGGCGGTATTCAATCGGATAAAATTTATTTGAATGATGCTACCTTGTGGGCGGGCGAACCAATTGATTCTAAAACCATCAATCCGGAAGCTTATAAGTACCTCCCCTCAGTACGAGAGGCTTTAAAAGCTGAAAATTATAAGTTGGCGGATAGTTTAAACCGCAAATTGCAAGGTAAATTTTCGGAATCGTATGCGCCGTTGGGTACGCTTTTTATTGACATGAAACATGGCGACAATGCGGTGAATTATAACAGAGAGCTGAATCTCGATAATGCCATTTCTACCACTCAATATACCATTGACGGCGTGAATTATTCGCGTGAGTACTTCGTTTCACACCCCAATCAAGTGATAGTCATTCGTTTAAAAGCCAGCCAAAAGGGTAAATTGGATTTTTCGTTGCGTTTTAATAGCCTTTTAAAGTATAAAAATGAGGTTAAAAACGGGCTTTTGGCTTCGTCTGGCAGAGCACCGATTCATTGCGCGCCCAGTTATCGTCGGGAAAATCAAGCTGTAATCTACGATGATGTCAAAGGAACTCGCTTTGCAAGTTTGGCTAAAATTGTGCAATCCGATGGCAATTTAATTAAAACGGACTCCACAATTGGTATTGAAAAAGGTACGGAGGCTTTGATTTTAATTTCTATTTCAACTAATTTCGCTGGTTTTGATAAAGACCCAAACACAAGCGGCTTAAATGAATATAACATTGCCTTAAAAAACTTAACTGCTTCCGAAAAGCTCGGTTTTAATACATTAAAAACCAATCACGTGAAAGACTATCAATCTTTTTTTAATAGGGTTGAATTAAAATTGTCATTGCGAGCGGAGCGCGGCAATCTATCCACCGTTGAGCGATTAAAAGCCTATCGAGATGGCGCAATTGACCCTCAATTAGAGGCTTTGTATTTTAATTTTGGACGCTATTTACTCATTAGTAGTTCACGAACACCCCGTGTTCCTGCCAATTTGCAGGGTATTTGGAACCCAATTATGCGTCCGCCGTGGAGCAGTAATTACACCACCAATATCAATGCAGAAATGAATTATTGGCTGGCTGAAACGTGCAATCTATCTGAAATGCACCAATCCCTCTTAGGCTTTATTGAAAATCTTTCTAAAAATGGCGCAGCAACGGCTAAAAATTTCTATAACGCTAAAGGTTGGTGTGTGGCGCATAATTCCGATATTTGGGCAATGACAAACCCCGTTGGGCATTATGGGGAAGGCGATCCTTGTTGGGCGAATTGGTATATGGGTGGTGCATGGTTAGCGACTCATCTATGGGAGCATTACGCATTCACGCAAGACAAGGCTTTTTTAAAAAATAATGCTTATAATTTGATGCATGGTGCTGCCGAATTTTGCTTGGATATGCTCGTTGATGATGGCAAAGGCAATTTGGTTACCTCGCCTGCCACATCGCCAGAGAATATTTATATTGCACCCAATGGCTATAAAGGTGCAACAGCTTATGGTACGACATCGGATTTGGCAATGATAAAAGAATTGTTTTTACAAACCATTGAAGCGAGTAAAATTTTAGGCAAAGATGAGGATTTCAGAAAGCTACTTGAAGCAACTTTAAGTAAATTATACCCTTATAAAATAGGCAAAAAAGGCAATTTGCAGGAATGGTACTTCGATTGGGAAGACGCTGAACCGCAACATAGGCACCAATCACACCTATTTGGCTTGTACCCTGGGCACCACATTTCAGTAGAAAAAACCCCTGAATTGGCTAATGCTTGCCGCCAAACCTTGGAAATAAAAGGCGACGAAACCACTGGCTGGTCGAAAGGTTGGCGCACCAATCTGTGGGCACGCTTGGGCGACGGTAACCGTACCTATAAAATGTATCGAGAATTATTGCGCTATGTTCCCGTTGGTGATGGTATTAAAGTAACTGGCGGCGGCACGTATCCGAATTTGTTAGATGCTCACCCACCATTCCAAATTGATGGCAATTTTGGCGGTACAGCTGCTGTTGCCGAAATGCTCATGCAATCAGAAAGCAACGAAATTCACCTCCTCCCTGCCCTACCCGATGCTTGGGCAAATGGCTCCGTGAAAGGTTTATGCGCTCGTGGTGGTTTTGTGGTGAATATCGTTTGGGAAAATGGCACATTGAAAACGTCTACATTTTACTCCAAATTAGGCGGTAAAACTGCCGTTTTTTATAAAAAAAATAAAAAAGAGCTGGTTTTAAAAGCGAATGAAAAAGCGGTCATTACTTTTTAATCCGTTGATTATCCGTGCCATTCCGACTCTCGGAATGGCACGGTTTTGATAAAATTAATAGTGAAAAATGAATCAATTTAATAAAACATTAGTAGCTGATTCTGATTTGGCTTGGACGCCCGTTGAAGATAAAATACAGCGCAAAATCATGTCTTACAACGAAGATGTGATGCTCGTAAAAGTGGCTTTTGAAAAAGGTGGTATCGGCACCATGCACAAGCACCCGCACCTTCAAATCAGCTATATTGATGGTGGCGCATTTGAAGTGACGATTGGAGATGATATGCGCATTTTAAAAGATGGTGATGTGTATTTTGTGCCTTCAAACGTCTTGCACGGCGTTGTTTGCTTGGAAGCGGGCGTTTTAATAGACGTTTTTAATCCCATGCGGGAGGATTTTGTGAAATAAATTTTTAATGTGCAATGTTCAAAGTTCCATGTGCCTACGAGCGAGGGCACGTGGAACCTGGAACGTGGTACATTAAATTCTTAAAAAATCAAGCGCACACCACCCAGTAAACCCGACGGCACCACTTTCCAATTAGATGCATTAAAAGGATGATAACCGATATCCACCATATTAATATCGTAGAATTTTTGCCAGTTTTCACCTTTCCTATCAATGTAACGCATACGGTTGGCGGATAGATTGATGACCTCTATTTCAAGTAGATTATCCTCTTTTAAAAGACCTTGAATAATCGGTAGACGCATCGGCAAACACCAAGCGATACCCAATGATTTACCATTCAATTTCACCTCCGCACTTTCACGGACATCACCTAAGTCAATCCACGCCATTTTATTTAATTTGTCTTTTTCTACTTTAAAATGGGTCGTATAGCGGGCTTTTCCGCTGAAATATTGCACCAAAGTGTC
>JANMYC010001354.1:0-3774 GCA_031381715.1 Saprospiraceae bacterium | reverse complement strand
GAACTGGTGGTCAATATTATCATCTCATCTTGAAGCGGATTTTTTTCGAGATTGAGCATTTTATCGTAGTACAATTGAGCCCTTTGAATGGAGTCTATCAAGAAATTTTTCAAAAAATAAAATTCACTCAAATTTCTAAGATTTAGCGATTGTGCGATTTCAAAAAAGCGGTTTGTAGAGTTTAAAGTATCAAAATTTAAAATATGATAGAGTATTTCGTTGCGTAAAAAAGTATCTTTTTCAGTGTTTTTAGCGAGTTTTTCAAGCAAATCGAGCGTAGAAGCGTCTTTGAATTTAGTTATTTTATTTAAAAGATTCATCCGTGTACTGCCTTCGCTAAGGGTATCGTCAGCGTATTTTTTTTGAACCGCTTGAACCAACAAATTTAAATCATCTTTTACCCATTCAGTAGCCAGTAGAGCTTGATTGGCTTCTTCTCTTACGGAATCAATCGAAGAGGCTAAATCATTGATTATCAATTGTTTTTTCGATGAAAATATGTCTTTTTTATCGTTTTTACCGATAAAATCAATGGTTTCAAATACCTTTTTAGTGTATTCATCGGTCGCGATTTCGTACGGAAGTATAAGGCTCACTTCATATTGATAACCATCTTTTTCAAAAATAATCGACTTAAAAGTATTCAGTGATTTTGTGTAATCAAATGTTATCAATTGTGCTTTGAGCCCTTTGAAAAGGGTATCTCTGGTGGTGATATTCAATAATTCGCTCCCCGCTGATTTCAAATCTCTGATATATGTGTTCCAGAAAGTGTCTGGATTCGTTATACCATAATATTTTGAAAATTCAGTTCTCGAAATCACATATACGCTGCCCGAATGATTGTCCGTTACTTGAATACTAATTTCTTCCTTTGAAGGGTAGTTGCCCTTGTTTTTTGCGTATTTATATTCCTCTCTCGAAGTAGGCAATCCAATATTGATGCCCATTTCAGGAAAATCTTTTTTAGTTAATTGGGGTTCTTTATAGGGTAAAAACCTAAAAGAATTGAGACTTTCCTCTAACTTTTTATCATTGTCTTTATTTTTCACCAAAGGCGGTTGGGCAATCAATAAATATGACCGATTGGCTCGAAGGACCGCGCGCATGAGTAAACTTATACCATCGACACTGACTTTGATATTGTATTCGGGGTAGTTTCCGTAATGTTTTGTCAAAGAATCTATTTCTATTTTAGCTTTTAGCTTTTTAAAATTCTGAATAGATTCTTGGATTAAATTGGACAGATAAAAGCTATCGTTTTCGATGTACATACCTTGTGGCATATCATTGTAACGCAACAAATAAGTGATACCTTCTTTGATATCTTTACTTTGAAAAATATTATAATAGTATGCCAATTCCTCTCCAGTTTGAAAGGGTATTTGGGCTCTTAACTCTTGAAAATCGGGTTTTACGGGCATTTTCATGCTAAAAGCGCCTTTTTCATCTTCATAATTTTGCCAATCTGGGAGCGGTAAAGGGCTGATTTTTAAGCTTTTCAGAAAGATTTCTGCTCGTTCTGTATTGTCTTTATTATGTTTATCAAAAAAAACTACGGTTTTGTAAATGGTGTTATTGGCAACAAAAAACCGACCTAAAACCGAGCCATCAGATTTTGAAGTTGCCGAAAACTGGTAACCTTCACTTTCTCCGATAGTTATTTTTTCTTTCACTAAATTTTTAAAAGTGCGAGAAGAATACCAATCGTTGAAGGTATTTTCTAAAATTTTATCTTGGGCAATCTTTTTACCGATGTAGGGAAAAAAGTCCGCCTCCGCAATGTGAATAGCTCCAGTGATGATATCGTAATAAATATATTGTAAGCCTAAACGCTTTCTATTGGAGCTCAATTTATTCATCAAATAAGGTTGCTCCGGAAAATCCAATTCAAAACGATTAAAATCGTCTTTTAAATGGTACCATTCTCGCTCCACTTTTTTCTCTTTATACTGCTGCACCAAGCCCGTAAACTGAGGGGTCACCTTCCGCACCGCATAGCCTTTATTGCGTAAAAGTGTGATTAAACCCATGGAATCGGGTAAATGTGCCGCACCAACTGCACAAAAGACAGATTTTTCACGCATGATATTCTCCATTTTTTGGAGCATCCGTACATTGCGATTGTCCAGCATTTCTCTACTGTGTTGGTCGCCATTATATGTTTTTTGACTTTTTATTATTCGGAGGATATTATCTAAATCACCATTTTTATACACTTCAATCATCTCTTGCATTTGGGCAAAATGCTTGAAAATTGAGAGTATTGACGTTTCTTTTTTAGTAAAAGTAGAGTCTTCAAACTGCTGAAAAAAGCTGTCGTTGAGGTCTTCATAATCCTCAAGACGTTCTAATCCATGGATGGATTTGCCTTCTGTGTAAGCTAAGCGGGTCAAATAAAGGTCTAAAAATAAGTCTCTGTCCTCTTCTTTTTTATCTTCAGCCCTTTCCGTGAGCCACCCTTCTATGAGATTGGAATTTTTGGATTCCAGTGAATCCATGTTAATTCCTTTGCTTTTTAAGGCTTGAATCAAGCGTTCATATCCTTTTTTACTCAGCTTTTTACTCAATCTGTTGGTCGTATCACCCGACATGGAAAGTTCCCATTGTTGATACACCGCCGAATCCATCCGAACCTCGGAGGCAAAAGCTTCGCAGGATTCCAATTTTAATAAAACAGAATCGCTGAATTCAAAAACCCGTTTATCTCGGAGGTGCATCGTCCCGAAAAGGTAGGAAGGCTTGGTCAAACCATTGCCCGTTATTTCCCAAAGTAGGGCGTAGTTTTTTTTATTGTCAGGAATACTTTGAGCTGAAAGCGAATAAACGAAGCCGATTAAACAAAGCAAGGCAATGTTTTTTTTGAAAGTAAAGTAGTGCGACATGAGTTGAGTAATTTTTTAAATGTTGAATAGTGATTGACCTTTAAAAGGTGATTTTAGAACATATTTGATAGGTTTTTATACGTCGACAAAGGTTTTAAGATACAAAATACCCCTCAATATTAGGCTGAAAATGCCTTAAATACTGAGGGGGTACAGTTTATTGTAAATCATTCCTACCGCCTAATTACTTAGCCAGATGGTCGCTATAGCTCCGTTTAACCACTGATTTTACTGATATTGACTGATTCTACACTGATTTTTTACAAAATTACTTATAAATCAGTGTAAAATCAGTCAATATCAGTGAAATCAGTGGCCAAACGGAGCGTAAGCGACTGAATAGCTAAGCAATTACCCTACCGCAACAAACTCACATCTCCTTTCCAAATCACAGCTCTGCCACTGCTTTTGCAAGTAGCGCGAATCATGTAAATATAAATATCCGGATTGAGTTGTTTTCCTTGAAAAGTGCCGTCCCACTGTGGTTTTTCACTTTGTTGACTGAACATGAGAATGCCCCAACGGTTGTAAATGAGCATTTCAGAAATAGTAGAATTATTGTTGTAAACTTCAAAAATATCATTACTACCATCGCCATTTGGTGAAAAGGCGTTCGGAATAAATGGTTCACAAACTCTACATTTTGCGTCGTATTGAACTTTCAAGACGACTACACTATCGCATTTTAAGTAGTTTTTAAGGGTATCTCGATAAATCCCTTCCGTGGTAATGCGGCGATTTCCGATTTTTAAGGTATCCCCTTTACACAATAAATAATCCTGTTGCGTCATCGAGGAATCGAGCACTGTTACATTGAGCGTAACGGTACTGTCGCAACCTTTAGAGTTTTTATAAACTTCTGTGTAAACGCCTGACCTGCTATACGCTC
>JANMYC010001353.1:0-2815 GCA_031381715.1 Saprospiraceae bacterium | reverse complement strand
ACCAAAAACGTATTAGACCTTAATTTAGACACTATTTAGACACTAAAAATAGACCTCGCTCTTTCGCCAAAGCCAAATAATCTGATGTTCAATAAGCTGAATCTACGACCAAATAACAGATTTTAATACCCACATAGGCGGTACGAAGCGTATCTAAAACCTTGATAAACAAGGACTTAAAGGTGCGATACGAAGCCGTATTATTCTATTGTTTCGCTTTATCGTACTACCCTTTTTACGCCCAGCCGACCGCTTTTTCGATTGGGCTGCTCGCTTGTTACCCGCTTTTTTTCGTTGCTTTTCTGCCGCAATACGCGCCTTATCTTCCGCTGTCCTAATGACTTGATAAGTACCTAAAAAATAAGAAATACCGCTATTGACATTCACCAAAGACATCCCAAAAAAACAAATACCTGCTATGGGATGACCCGCTATAGAACTATAGTAATAATCTAAGCCATGACTTCTTTTACCACTTTTTCCCTCAACTGTCTCATCTGCTACCAACAAATAAGGAGCATCGGGTTCATAACAATAAACTTTAAATAAGGATACCCGTATGGCAATCCAATCATAACTGTCTTTCAAAAATCGAAATAACGTTCGTAGGCTAACTTGAGTATAGCGCAATAAACTACGGGTCGTTATTCCATAACTCACTTGAAAAAAAGCGTTTATTATGTCAAATAATACTTCTATTTTTGCCTCAGCAAGGACGCCTCACATACAGGCGCGCAGTGTAAAAATATTGAGCATTGGTTATTACTTTTTTGTTTCGCAAAATCAAAATTAAGTAATTTCCTTTGCTCTTATTTTTTTATTTAGTGGCACTCATGTTGAAACTATTAATCTGATATCGGTTTAATATTATAGTAAAAAGGATCCTTTTTGCTATAACAATAATTCAATGAATGTCACTGATAATACTATGATTATAGTTATTCTTTAATCCTAATCAGCAGGTTTTTCCTCATTTATAGAAACCATTCATTAAAATCTACCAATCTATTCTATACCTTAAAACTATTAGACTCAGTTTTCAGTTTATTACAGTTCAGAGTATCTATGATATTTTGTGGCTGGGGTTATTGGATATATCACACCTTAGCTTCTTTCTTTTTTGATTTACATTTAGGCAGTTTGCAGCAATTATACAAATGGATGACAATCCAACAATATAAAAATATTTGACAGTCAGTATTCATGTCTGTCAATATATTTAAAAACTTATAACTATTTTTGAGCCTAACCACAATTCAAACAATAAAAAGGCTTACTGATGATATACAAGGATTTCTCAACTAAACACTCTATCTTCGCTTTGATAAATAATGCCTTTAAGTACTCGGTGTTTTTTTGACTTTGTTAGTTCTGAGAAACCATTCAAAGTAAATTATCTCTTTTTATATTTAATTTTTATATCATTTGAAATGTTACAACAAATATTATATTTGTTAGGGAGCCTTATTGCTATTCCTTTACTCCCTATTCTACTTTTATCGGCTAAACGTTTAAAGCAAAGTATTCCTCAATTACCTGTACCAAGTAGTAACATTATTGGACGAGTTGTGGGGAGTAAAGGTCAAATCAACATGCTAACAATGGGAGAAAGTTCAATAGCCGGTGTAGGTATGATGAATCATGAAGAGGGTATCTCAGGGCAAATTGCTCATCATTTAAATGAATTAATCGATAAAACTGTAACGTGGCAGGTGCTAGCCAAAAATGGCTTCACAGCTGAAAAGGTGAATCAAAATCTTGTTCCGCTTATCCCCAATATGCCTTTTAACTTAATTGTGATTGGTCTTGGAGGTAATGATACCTTCAGTTTAAACAGCCCCCTTACCTTCAAGAACAATATGACTAAATTGGTACAGAATATAAAAGCGCGTCAGCCACAAGCAAAAATAGTCATTATAAATATGCCTCCTGTTGCAGATTTCCCTGCTTTTCCTAAATCAATTCCAAAATCAATTAAATTTTTTTTAGCTCATCTTGTCTTTCTTCATGGAACAGTAATACAAAGTATTCCGAAAAATTTTAGAAATGTTTATTACATGGATGAAACTATATTCCTCAGTAATTGGATGGATAAAACTGATAACACACGTGCAATATCTGATTTTTCAATGATGGTATTCACCCCTCTGCGCTTTCTTATTCTATTTGGGGGAAAGATATAGCAGAATTTATTGTCAATAATTCGATAATTTCATAAATCAGTTTCATTAAGAATTTATTAGACTGCCTCAGAGTGTTACGCAGAATAACCTAAAAGTATTCCCTCATACTTCGCAGTTTAAAAACTATCGCTTTGACAAAAAATATGAGTGCATAACATATTTACCAGAATAGGTGCAGCGCACCGAAATATTTTTTGCTATCTCGGCGCGCTGCACCTTAAATGGAAGATGATTTTAAAAGCTATGAATGCGAAGCGTCATCAAGCTGAAAGCATGACAAATATGGCGTTGTGCTGCACCTTTTTGAAATAGTAAATATGTTATGCACTCTATTTTAATTGCTTCTTAAATTTCGTTTGTAAAATATATGAACTAAAATTTATGTGTAAATCAGTAGAATAAGGTGTTTTTTTTGAAATCTAACTAATCAATCTTATTAACCATTGTTATGAAATATGAAAACAGCTTTAACTTCTTTCATTTTACTCTTTTATGCCTCAATCAGTGCCCAAAATACTGATTCTTTGTTTCGCACACCCAATAGCCGTGAGGAATTGATGCAGAAACTAATGAGTTTACCTTGTAAAATCAGCGCAACAGATAATGTAAAAATAATCTGCAATAAAATAGAG
>JANMYC010001352.1:0-3545 GCA_031381715.1 Saprospiraceae bacterium | reverse complement strand
GATTCTATTTAAAAAGCTTAAATTTACTGTAAAATCAATTACGATGAATAAGATAATATTGGCTTCATTATTCGCCCTTTTTTTAATAAAAAATGTAAATGCTCAGCAGAGCCTTTTTACTCTTGATGATACACTCCGTGGCAGCCGAACACCAGAGCGCATTTGGTGGGATTTGACATTTTATGACTTAAAAGTGGCTGTAAATCCTACTAAAAAGAGCATTGAAGGCAGTAATACGATTCATTATAAGGTTTTAAAAAGTCAAAGTGTTATGCAAATTGACTTGCAACCGCCTTTAAAAATCAATAAAATTCTTCAAAATAATGAAGAATTAAGCTTTCAAAAAAAAGGTAAAAATGCCTATTTTATTGATATGAAGACCCCTCAGTATGAAGGTAAAAATTATGAGTTGACGGTGTTTTTTGAGGGCAATCCAAAGGTGGCTGCCAATGCTCCGTGGGACGGCGGGTTTAGTTGGAGTAAGGATGCGAAAGGCAATCCATTTGTAGCCACATCGTGTCAAGGCTTGGGGGCGAGTGTTTGGTGGCCCTGCAAAGACCACATGTACGATGAGCCCGATTCGATGTCAATAGCTGTCACTGTTCCAAAAAATCTGATGGATGTATCGAATGGTCGATTGATTAAAACGACTGAAAATACGGATGGTACACACACTTTTGAATGGTTTGTGAAAAATCCCATCAATAATTATGGCGTTAATGTAAACATTGCTGAATATACCCACTTTTCAGAAAAATTTCAAGGAGAAAAGGGGAAATTGAGCTTAGATTACTACGTTTTACCCGAAAATTTGGAAAAAGCGAAGAAACAATTCAAGCAAGTGCCGATGATGTTAAAGGCTTTTGAGCATTGGTTTGGGCCCTATCCGTTTTATGAAGATGGTTACAAATTGGTAGAAGTGCCGTATTTAGGCATGGAACATCAAAGCTCGGTGACTTATGGTAATAAATACGGGAATGGGTATTTGGGCAGGGATTTATCGGGTACAGGCTGGGGATTGAAATGGGATTTTATCATTATTCATGAATCGGGTCACGAGTGGTTTGCGAATAATATCACGTACAACGATATGGCTGATATGTGGATTCATGAGAGTTTTACAAATTATAGCGAGTCGCTTTACACGGAGTTTTATTTCGGTAAAAAAGCGGCTTCGGAATATATAATTGGCACTCGAAATGGTATCCGCAACCAATCACCCATTATCGGATATTATAATGTGAATAACGAAGGCTCGGGCGATATGTATCCAAAAGGGGGCAATATGCTTCACACTATGCGCCAAATCGTAGATAATGATGAAAAATGGCGTTATATACTGAGGGGTCTCAACAAAACCTTTTACCATAAAACGGTGGATGCAGCGGATATTGAAAATTATATGATTAAAGAATCCGGGATGGATTTACAACCCGTTTTTGATCAATATTTAAGACATATTGAAATTCCAGTTTTAGAATGTAAAGTTTTAAAAAATAAAATTGAATACCGTTGGATAAATTGTATTGAAAATTTTAATATGCCTTTAAAAGTAAGTCTTGAAAAGGGAAAATTGGGCTTTATTTATCCGACAAAAGAGTGGAAAACAAGTAAAACGAAGATAAAATCAAAAGGCGATTTTAAGATAGATGAGAATTTTTATGTGAATTTGAAATTGGTGGATTAAGACAATGTTAGGTTTCCACGTAAGGGAAATTTTAAAAGTTTCCCTTACGTTTAAACAGACTAAACCTGTTCAGGATGGCTTTTGTTGTTTGGTTTTACGAATGATGAGAACCTTCTGGTCTGAAAAATCCATCCAAGCATAATCATACACAATCCGATACATTTTATTCTCTTTATTAAAATAGATACCCGTCAAATAATCAAACCTAAAGCCTGCTCTAACGAGTACTAACCTATCGATAGTATCTTTCATTGCGTTGCCCATTAGCAATTGTAAGATTTCCCTATTACGGTGTAAATAACTGTCAATTTCATGAGTAACAGATTTAGTATTTTTTCTCAATGTATTGTTAAAAGCATTTTTACATTCTGTTGAGCAGAATCTTTTATCAGTCCTTCCCATCATGCTGTTACCGCAGAATTCGCAAACTTTCTTCATAGTTCTATAAAACGTTTATTATCAGTTATGAAACGATTAAAACGATTAATTTACATAAATGACTGTAAATCAATTAATTAAAATACAATTTTAAATAGTTTTTTTGATATTTTTGGAATAAAAATCAAAAAAAATGGAATTAGTTATACCTATTTTAAGAGCTAAATTTGAAGAAGAAAGAAGAATTGCTGTATTTATACCCAAAAATCCAGAGTTAATCGAAAAAATTAAAAAAGTGCCTCATAGGCGGTGGAGTCCACAGCATCTGTGTTGGCATTTTCCATATACTCCCGAATGTTGGAAGGTGTTCAAGCAACTATTTTCGGATTGCATGCTCAATATTCAAGATAATGCTAAAATACTTGTTATTCCACCAACTGAAATGCTGATACAACCCCAATTAAAGAAGATACCTCATTTCGGTGAAATACAAAAACCACCCCGCCCTGCCTTACCCCCTCAGTTAGAAGATGCTTTGACTCGTTTAGAAGAGCAATTACGCATCATGCGGTACAGCTTCCGAACTGTTAAATGTTATAAAAATGCGTTTAGACTTTTTTTACTTCATTTTAAAGATAATGACCCTCAAACACTCGTAGATAGTCACTTTCGCCAATATATGTTGATGATGATAAAAGAGCATAAAATATCGGAATCTTATCAAAATACCATCATCAACGCCATAAAATTCTATTATGAAACCGTACTTGGGCGTGAACGTTTTTTTATTAACAATATACGCCCTATACAGCCATCAAAGCTACCCGATGTATTAAGCGAAGCCGATATAAAAAAACTGATACAAAGTATAGATAATATCAAGCATAGAGCCATCATTATGTTGATTTATTCAGCTGGACTGCGCTTAGGGGAAGTTGTCAATCTTCGCAAAGACGATATATTTGAAACCGATAAAACCATTTTTATCCGAGCAGGAAAAGGTAAAAAAGACCGAATTACTATATTATCTGACAATATTCTTGCATATTTAAAAAAATATTTCGACTTTTACGAACCTAAATACTGGTTGTTTGAAGGGCAATCAGGTGGGCAGTACAGTGTAAGAAGCGTCCAAGCTATTTTTCAAAAAGCAGTCCAAGACAGCAAAGTGAATCCTTATGCCACTGTACATACTCTTCGACATAGCTTTGCAACCCATTTATTAGAACGAGGCACAGATTTACGACATATTCAACAATTATTGGGTCATAGCTCTATCAAAACAACTGAAATCTATACCCACATTACTGATGTGCTAAAAAATAAACTTAGAAGTCCTTTGGATAACATCGATTTCGAGTAAAGATATTGGATATTGACGCAATTGATTGCGGCAATATTGATGTTCGATGACATAAAAAAAGAATGCCGTTCTTCGATTAAACGAAAGGAAGCAATCAATAAACATTGACTTCTAAAT
>JANMYC010001339.1:0-3994 GCA_031381715.1 Saprospiraceae bacterium | reverse complement strand
AGTTTGACAATCTGTCAAACCCTTTTTTAAATATATCTTTAAACATCTATTTATCTACTTCCTTTGGCTTGAAAACCAATGTTTTTTTTTACTAAATGGGCGCACTTCCGAACATCCGCGTTCTGCTTTATTATCTGAGTGCTCAGATTTCAGAACTTCGATTTTTTAACTGCTACTTTTATAATACAAAAGAAAATAATTTAGCGAATATTCGCTGATTATTAACAATTTGGACGATGAGAAAGTTTAAACAAAATAAAATTTGGTTTTATTTAAAAAATGTAAAAAACGTACAATTACACAAATGCAGTTGAAATAATATTTTTTAAAAGAAAAAAGCGAGTATATCCCTTTAAAATACTCAATCATTATCTACTTTTGCTGCATGGCAAATAAAATGAATCATGTGTACCTACACACAGGCTCCAACATGGGAGATAGAGACGACAACTTGCGGCAAGTCAATGGATTAATTGAGCAATATATTGGTAAAATAAAAAAGGCTTCACATCTATACGAAACACAAGCTTGGGGTAAAACCAACCAGCCCGATTTTATCAATCAGGCTCTTTGGGTCGAAACCAACCATTCACCCCGCGAAGTGTTGAATAATATCTTTAAAATTGAAGAATTGATGGGTCGCGTTCGGACTGCAAAATGGGCTGAGCGGGTCATTGATATTGATATTCTACTTTTCAATAGCTTGATAATCAATGAAAAAGACTTAATAATCCCGCATCCACACATGCAAGACCGCAATTTTGTACTTGTGCCCTTGATGGAAATTGCAGGAGAGGTCGTGCACCCAATTCTCAACCTACCCATCGAAGATATTTATTTGGATTGTAAAGATCCGCTCGACGTTTTAATGTTGGATTAAGTAGGCGTTTAAAAATAAAAGATAATTTCTGTTGGGCTTAAAATTATAGAAAATACGGAGCAAAGCGGAGAATTTTCTATAATTTTGAGAGCCGAATTAAAAAAGAAATTGTCGTTTATTTTAGCCCAACTACTAAGACGAACAACTGACTAACATTCCTAGAATCGGAACTGAAAACTACACGAATGAACCCTTTTCCTTACAATTTCATAGCTATTGAAGGCAATATTGGTGCTGGAAAGACGACTTTTTGCGAGATGCTGGCGAAAGAATACCCCTGTCGTTTGATTTTAGAACAGTTTACGGATAACCCTTTTTTACCTCTTTTTTATGAAACACCTGAACGGTATGCTTTTCCCGTTGAATTGTTTTTTATGACCGAAAGGCATAAACAGTTGCAAACCAATTTCTCGGAAGGTGACCTTTTTACCCCCCTCAGTATAAGCGACTATTTTTTCATTAAAACGCGCCTTTTTGCTAAAAATAACTTGAGTGACGAAGAGTTTCGCCTATTTTCAAGGCTATTTGAAGTTTTAAACTCGACTTTTCCAAACCCCGATATTATACTTTATTTGCATAGAAGCGTAGAGGATTTGATGTTCAACATTAAAAAAAGGGGACGCAATTACGAAACAGAAATTTCCGCCGAATATTTAACCGAAATTCAAAATGTCTATTTTGAATATTTCAGAACTGAAACGACAATTCCTATCGTTATAGTAGATGTAGAAGGCGTCAATTTTATGGACGAAACCCAATATTATAATTCACTAATTGAAATTTTAAAAAGTAAATTTGAGAAAGGAATACACAGAGTTAAAGTGAAAAGCATTTTAAGTGAAAAGTGAAAAACTAAAAGTGAAAAGTGACAATAAGAGTAAACTAAAAGTACGATTATAGACTTCTTTTCACTTTTAGTTTTTCACTTTTCATTTAAAAAGTCACTTTTCACTTTTTGTTTTTCACTTTTCACTTCAAAAATGTTTTTCACTTAAAGAATCCCCATGAAAAGGGCTTCCAAGACGCTTTTATGAGTGTAAAATGTTCTTTTTCCTTGTTTTCGTTTCTAAAAAAGACAATGCCGCACCAAAAGAGGTCAATAGTCAGTTTTACTGAGGGGGTGTCTTGAATTTCTTTCCAAGCCCGTTCCATTTCATCTGACCAATGAATATCGTCAAAAATTAAGATAGAATTGCTGTTGATATATTTTAAACATTGGGTAAAATATTGAATAGTCGGCTCATAACGATGATTCCCATCAATGAAACATAAGTCCAATTTACCCAACTTTTTAAGTGCCAAATCATGGGTTTCATTAAAATTACCTTCAATAATATCAATTTTATTAAAAGTATTTTTATTGATGATATTCAAATCCTTTGTAACATCATTATCGTGAAGCCTCAGCCCGTATTTTTTAAAAGAATCGTAAAACCATAAAAAATTACGCTTCGCCAATCGAGCAATTTCTCTTGATCCTTCCAAGGTTTTTATCGAAGCTTTTTCAGGTGAACCCTCTGCCATGTACAATGTTGAAATGCCCAAAGATGTACCTAATTCAATGATATTCAACGGTTTATAGGTGTTACAAATTCTGAATAACCATTCGCATTGAAATACTGGAGAAACCGCCGAAGCTGCAATTGACTTCACTTTTCGATACTTTTTGACACCATCTACGTGAGAGCCTGCGCCCATATCTTCTACTTCCACAGTATCGTTGCTTTCCAAAAGCATACCCCTCAGTATTTCAGCCTCCTTGAAGACATAAAAAGGGCGGTCATCTTCCACCACATCATTCACAAACTCAAACACAAAAGGTGAGTGCACGCTGTATTTTGTCTTCGCTCGAAAATAAAACTTTAGAAAACGACTGAATATATTAAATTGTTTAATCATTTTTGCACTTGAAAATTTCGGTGAAATTATGATTTTAACATAACTTTAAACCAAGACTCGCCATATTTTAGAAATAAAAAAACGAATAAGGACGTTTTTCCTTAAAATTTAAGACTTTATGAAAATGAGAAATAAGCAAAATGAACTTTTAATTCCCCTTTTTATCCTATTGTTTCAAGTATTTCAGACGCAAGCCCAGTCCTACGGCACGGCTTTAGGCGTCCGTTTGGATGGTTTTGGCATAACTTTGCAGCAACAAGTAGCGTCGAATAGTACCGTGGAACTCATTGCTCAAACGGCTGGATTTGGGAAGTCAGATGTTCAGTTCTCCGCCCTATTTGAGCAACATAAAAGTCTGATTACGCGAGGACTGAATTTTTATCTGGGCGGTGGATTGTATAAACTTTGGTATGATAAAGACAAAATTGAAAACGCTGGTAAGACCAATCCATACGGCATTAGCCCAATCATGGGTTTAGAATTGAATTTAGGGAAATTACTGCTTTCAGGTGATGTAAAGCCTAACCTCAAATTAGGTGGAGATGGCAAAGGTTTGGAATGGCATACGGGCATTTCCATACGCTACGAATTACATGGCCGCTATTTTAAAGAGGAAAAATGGAAGTTTTGGAAGAAGAAGAAGTAAGGGTAGGCGAGATTAGGGAAATTTATAAAATTTCCCTAATCTTCATCAATTGGATATTTACGTTTAGATTAAACCAACTCAACCGCTTTCACACCCGAAATAAAATTATGAATTGCGGTGTTCAAATCTAACCCCTCAGTATCCGCCTTGCCTAAAGCGCGAATAAAAGCCGAACCTATAATTGCCCCATTTGCATGAGCGCAGGCCGTTTCAAAAGTCGTTTTATCTGAAATACCGAAACCGATAAGGCGTGGATTTTTCAATTTCATTTTTTCAATGCGCTTGAAATACTCAATTTGTTCTGGCGTAATGCCTGTTTTAGCCCCCGTAATCGCATAACTTGATACCACATAGATAAAACCCGTTGACAGTTTATCAATTTTGCGAATCCTATCGGGCGGCGTTTGAGGCGTAATCAAAAAAGACATTTTAATATCCAAATCAGCCAATAATTTTTGATATTTCTGTTCATAAACTTCCAAAGGCAAGTCGGGCAGAATCAAGCCATCAACGCCCACTTCAGCGCACAACTTAAAGAATTTTTCATCTCCGAATTGCATCACTTGATT
>JANMYC010001310.1:0-2646 GCA_031381715.1 Saprospiraceae bacterium | reverse complement strand
ACGGCTTATATTGCCACCACACGTTATAAATTCAATGACCACACGCCGGGTATTTATAAAACAACGGATTACGGTAAAACATGGACTAAAATCGTCACGGGTTTACCGAATAATGCTTTTACGAGAGTTGTGAGAGAGGATGAAGAGCGCAAAGATTTACTCTTTGCGGGAACGGAATTGGGCTTATTTGTGTCTTGGAATGGCGGTAAAGAATGGTCGTCTTTTCAATTGAATTTACCTATTGCGCCCATCACTGATTTAAAAATTCACAAAGGGGATTTAATAGCCGCCACTTCGGGTAGGTCATTTTGGATTTTAGATGATTTAACCCTTTTCAGACAGTATAAAAAAGATGATAAAACGCTTACTCTATTTCAACCTAAAAGTGCCTATCTCGCCAATGGCGGAAGTGAATTGGATAGAAATGATGAAGATTTCACGGGCTCGGCTTCTACTGAGGGGGTGAATCCAGCGAGCGGTATTGTTATTTATTATAATTTAAATGAAGTTAAAAAAGATGCAACTCTTTCACTTGAAATAAAAGATGCAGCGGGCAATGTGGTCAGAACTTTTAGTTCAAAAAAGGATAGTTTATATAAAAAATGGGATGGTGGACACGCCGCTGACCCTACTTTATCAACCAATAAAGGCTTAAATCGATTTGTTTGGAATATGCGTTATCCGACTACGATTGGTATTGAAAATGTTTATTTTGAAGCCAGTTTTGCGGGTCACAAAGCTATTCCGGGTAAATATACTTTTACTTTAAAAGTGGGCGAACAGCAAGTATCTACTACCGCTGAAATATTGCCGAATCCATTGTATCCCAATGATATGAATGCTTATAAAGAGTACCATAACATTATGTCTGAAATGGAAAATGAGTTTGTGGCGATGCATAAAACTATCAACTCCGTTTACGCAAAAAGGCAACAATTGGAGCAATTACTTAAAAATATGCCATCTACAGAAGCCGCTAAAGCCGTTCATACTGAGGGGGTAGCTTTGGTTAAAAAAATGAAAGCTTGGGATGAAGACATGGTTCAAAGAAAATCAAAAGCCTACGATGATGTTGAAAATTTCCCGAATAAATTCACTGCGGAATACATTTTCCTCATCAATCAAACTGAAAGCGATATTCCCGTTGTGAATAAACCATCAATGGATAGAAAAAAAGAATTAGATGCCGAATGGTCAATCCTGAAAGCCAAAGCGACAGAAATACTTGAAAAAGATATTCCTGCCTTGAATAAAAAGCTGTGGGATTTAGGCGTTGGTGGGGTTTGGAAGAAATAAAAATATGCTCGATGTGCGCTCGCGCGGGGTCTGTGACCCCGCGTGTACATTCTATGGTCTTTGACCACTCAATAATACATGTGGTCAAAGACCACAGATTATACACACGAGGTCGCAGACCTCGCGCGAGCAAAGCAAAACTGCACGAGCAAAGCGAGAAATAAAAATAAAAAACATCTATGAGTAATCGCTACAAAATACTAAGCCAATCAGGTACGTATTTTATGACAATGACGATAGTCGGGTGGATTGACATTTTTTCAAGACAACGCTATCGAGAAATAGCCATTGAAAGCCTTCGTTATTGTCAAAAAGAGAAAGGGCTTATTCTACACGCTTATGTCATCATGACCAATCATATTCATATCATTGCCAGTGTGAAGGAAGGACTTCAACTTTCTGATGTGATAAGAGATTTTAAGAAATTTACCGCCAAACGAATTTGGGAAAGTATTGAAAAAGACCCCGAAAGTCGTCGTGATTGGTTACAATATATGTTTAAATATTTCGCAATTAAGAACAAAACAGGTCAGGAATACCAAATTTGGACGCACGACAACCATCCAATTACGGTTTGGAGCAAAGATGTTATTGCTCAAAAATTAGATTATATTCACTTTAATCCTGTAAGAGCTGGTTGGGTGGCATATCCCGAACATTATCTGTACAGTTCAGCTTTGTTTTACAGAGAAGGCAAAGGGCTACTTGAAATTTTGATTCCAGAAGAGCTATTTACCTTATAAATATTCACGCTTTACGCTCGCGCGGGGTCTGTGACCCCGTGTGTGTACTCTGTGGTCTTTGACCACTCAATAATAGATGTGGTCAAAGACCACAGAATTTACACACGAGGTCACAGACCTCGCGCGAGCAGGTAAGTGTTAATTGTTATTTTTGTCTGGTATAAAATCTAAGTCTCCAGGGTATTTCTTAAATGATATTACTTTGTCTTTAGCTTTTTTGTAATAGCTTTCGTTAACGTACAATGTATTCAAAGCGTACCATTTACTTTTAATCTCTTTTGTCTTTGTTTCTAATTCAGAATTGTGAGGATCAGAAGCTATTAAAAATAAAGGTTCTAAATCATGTCTAATTTTTTCATATTCTAATCCAAGTTTTCTATGGGTTTCAGATTTTTCCCCAGGTTTGACGAATGATTGATAGCCAGTTAATATTGCTACAATAAATGCAATTAAAGGCAGGATATATTCTTTTACACAAGGATAATTAATAAATGGAAATCTATAAGTAAAAGCAACTGTAGAAGTTAAGATAAATGATGATATTCCAATCCATTTTTCAAGCTTTGCGTAAAAAAGAGATTGGTAACAATGTGCATATTCTAGTTGG
>JANMYC010001258.1:0-2771 GCA_031381715.1 Saprospiraceae bacterium | reverse complement strand
TGTGCATTCATAGTAATACTGACGGCAAGTAATAAAAGAATGATGGATGTGATTTTTTTCATAAAATTTTAGACATTTTTGATTCTTTAAGATTTTTGAAATTGTTTAAAGGTACACTTTTTTAACTTTAATTGATACAATGATAGTTATTTTACAGCTGCCACAATACTTTTTACAAATTTTGTGAAATCGAACGCATCTCCTGGCGTGCAGCCCAAACGCACGATTACCATATCTTTTGAAGGGATAATGGTAACAGATTGACCTTCAAAACCATCGGCGTAAAAGGCATCTTGAGGGAAAGATTTGTCGTTATGGTTCATCCAAAATTGAGCGCCATAAGTGCCTCCAGAATGAGCTGTTTCGGTGGAAGAATATTTTACCCAACCTTCGGGTAAAAGCCGTTCGCTATTCCAAACACCATCTTGAAGATACAATTGTCCAAATTTAGCCCAATCTCTCGCCGTCGCAAACATGAACGATGAACCCACGTACGTACCCGAAGCATCAGGTTCAAGAACTGCGCTTTTCATCCCAATTTTATGAAAAAGCCGTAGGTGTGGAAAAGCTAAATAATCGGCAAGGGTAGGAAATTGTCGTCTGATAATCTCTTGTAAAATATTAGACGTTCCACTTGAATACGACCATATTTTATCGGGTTCAGCCGCTGTTTTACTCAATAAAGCAAAGCTGCCAGCCCCTTTTTTTCTGAAAAGCATTTCAGTAGCGTCGCTTGGCGAGGCATAGTTTTCGTTAAAATCCAAACCACTGCTCATGCGCAAAAGGTGGTCAATAGTGATGTTTTTTCTATTGTCAACTTGCCATTCTGCAATGGGTGCAGGCTTTTTAATATCAATTTTACCATCTTTTACCAATAAAGCCATCATGGTATTGGTCACACTTTTTGTCATTGACCAACCGATTAATGGCGTTTGCGACGTTATGTTTTTAGCGTATTTTTCAGCAATAATTTGACCTTTATGAAGCACCACCACGGCTCTTGTACGCATCACGTTTGTAGCTTCTTTTTCCATAAAAACGGCATCAACTGCTTTAGTTAAAAGGGTTTTATCAATATTATTGGGCGTTTCAGTGGCTGTTTGGAGTTGCTCAGTGAGCGTGTCTGCACTGGGTACGCTGGGTTGATTTCGGAGCTCTTCCTCGGATATTTCGTTGACCAAGGTACAACCCAATCCTTTCCGGTAAATGGCTTTCGTTTTAGCCAAACCATAAATATCCGCAGTGACCGTTTGATGCGCTTTATCTACTTCGATATTGGCGTAAGGTACGGCATATAGGTCTTCAGTTTTGATACTATCCAAACCTCTGCCCGAAATAAACATACATGAGCACACCATTTTAGCGTCGTAGGATGAACCGATATAGGCGTATTTTAAGCCATAATTAGAACCATAAGCCAATAGCAAAATAAGGATTATGCCTATTCCGTACTGGATTTTTCGTTTAGAGGATGTTCGATTAATTGTCATAAAATATGAGATGTCATTTTAATGAAAAATAGGCTCTAAAGTTATTCAAAAACTGGAATTAAACTCATCTTTTTATCTTTTTAAAAACGCCTTAATCATTTGACCCACATCCTCGGCACGGAGGTAAGGTAGGATTTGGGGTGCTGTTTGAGGTATGTATAAAATATAGGGAACGTCGAGTAACTCACCCCTTAGTCCACCATGCCCACCTTTGTAATTTTTAACCATAAATTCATAATTTGAGGCTAAATCATAACCTTTTCTACTCGTTATTAGCATGTCACCGGCTCTTTCTGTGCTCATGAGTTGATACAGTCTGTGCAAGGCATCTGGATAATCAGTTGCTAAACTGGCTTTAAGCCATTCATCGGCGGGGTGAAAACCACTTTCAATCATACCCCTCAGTATCGGGTCATTATTATAGGATAATGGGTCAGTTGAACCCGTTACGTAACGGTAGCCTTTAGTGGGATGATAGATAATATCAGCCTTGTTTTGAGCATTAAAAATAGAAACAGTGGTGTCGTTTTTTAAGCAAGCAACCAATTCTACGCCTTCAATAGAAGCAATAATTTGGGGTAAATTCAGGTATTTATTTTTCGCAGGATAATGTTGCAGCAATGAGAGAGGTACTCTTTTTCGCCAGTGCTCCACCGTAGGATTTTGGGCAGTATCGCGCCAATAAATATAAGCCGAAAGGTTGCCATTTATAACAAAATAGCCGTTTTTATCCACAAAATCACTCAATTTTTCATCCAAATCCTTTGAAAATATATTGACAGAATTGCCTCTTATGAGTGAAATACCGTATTGTTCGAGCAGCGATTTAGGAATATCCAAATTTTTTGAAACGTCCGAAATCCCGTGGTCAGTGACAATCGCAACCATTCTTTTTTCGGATTGCCCTAAGCGGTGGATGGCTTCCATAAATTGCCCAATCAAACCATCAAGGTGTTGGAGTAAAAGGTAATATTCATCGGTTGTTCCTGAAATATGATTACTGGCATCCAAACTCGGGAAAGTGACCCATTGCACTTTCGGATTTCGGGCGAGTTGTTCTATTGCTTTATCCATCACAATAGACTCGTGCTCAAAATGATTTTTAGCAAATTTTTTACCCAACCACGGCAACTGGCGCAATTGTTTGAAACCATTCTGTTCTTGAAATTTTGAGGTTGTGTGCGCCCAGCTTGTCATTTCAGCGTGGTGGACACCTCTATTCATGTAAGTATTGATTGAAGCCGTGTAAAAAGTATCGTATAGCTCAAAAATATTTTTGGG
>JANMYC010001242.1:0-2904 GCA_031381715.1 Saprospiraceae bacterium | reverse complement strand
TTGATAGTGGGCTATGCTTCACCTCAAACACCTGCTGGTCAGTTGAGAGCTGGTGCAGAATACATTCGTTTATTTGGAGAGCAAAAAAGAGTTAATTGCAGAGTGGAAATAATGGATTCTTTTTCAGCCCATGGTGACTATAAAGAAATGTTAGATTTTATTGCCAATCAAAAGAATGGGCTTAAAAAACTTTTCCTTGTTCATGGCGATTATGATGTTCAAAAAACATTTAAAAATACATTGAATCAAAATGGCTTTCCAAACGTTTTTATTCCAGAACTGGGAGAAGAAGTAGAATTATAAATCAATTTAGGCGTAAAAATCAAGTCAAAACTCAAATGTTCAAAAACCTATTGGGAATTTATAAAAATCTGTACTTAACCACCCGCTTTTTCATCGTATTTGGAATAGTGATTCTGGTTTTTATATTGAGTTTTGCTTGGGCATGGCTATTTCCTGCTGCTCAATTGTCATTAATTTTAAGTTTAGGAGTAGTTTTAGCGGATATTGTCTTGCTTTTTAGTAAAAATGTAAAAGTAAAATGCAAGCGTCATTTGCCCAAATTAATGTCGCTGGGGGATGCCAATTCTGTTCATTTGGATATTGAAAATACTTCTCGATTGAAGTTAAAAGTCCTTTTAATTGATGAAATTCCTATCCAATTTCAAAAAAGAGACTTTGAAATGGCTCTTATACTGAGGGGGGGTGAGGCACGGCGGACGGATTATGATTTAAAGCCAACCGAAAGAGGTGAATATACTTTTGGGAATATCAACCTTTTTATAGAATCATTTTTAGGTTTAGTATCCCGAAGATGCGTAGAAGAAGCTGTTACAAATGTGCCCGTGTACCCATCTGTTATCCAAATGAAACAGTATGAATTAAAGGCATTTCAACAAATAGCGCACCAATCGGGCATAAAAAAGATGCGCCGCCTCGGTCACAGTTACGAATTCGAGCAAATAAAAAACTATGTAGCCGGCGATGATTTTCGCTCACTTAACTGGAAAGCTTCGAGCCGCCGGGCGCAAATAATGGTGAATCAATACGAAGATGAACGCTCGCAGCAAGTCTATTGCATCATTGACAGAAGCCGTACCATGCGGATGCCTTTCAATGGCTTGACGCTCATGGATCATGCCATTAACACGGCTTTGGTTATTTCAAATATCATTTTGCAGAAAAAAGACAAGGCGGGATTATTCAGTTTCAGTGATAAATTAGGCTCTACACTTGTAGCCGATAATAGCCCGAATCAGCTAAACAGAATTTTGCATGAGCTTTATCGTGAAAAAGAAGGTAAAGGTGAAGCGAGCTTTGAATTACTCTATTATGCTGTGCGCAAATTGATAAAGGGAAGGAGTCTGGTGATTCTTTTCACCAATTTTGAAAGTATGTTTGCGCTTGAACGCGTGTTGCCTACATTACGGCTACTCAATAATTTGCATCTTTTAGTAGTCGTTTTCTTTAAAAATACGGAATTGGAAGAATTTGCGAAAAAGGAAGCGACCAATACAGAAGAGATTTTCCATCAAACCTTGGCTCAAAAAGCAATGAATGAAAAAGTGCAAATGATGCAAAAACTCAGACAATACGGTATCCAGACAATTTTAACGCGCCCAGAGGATTTATCAATCAATACTATTAATAAATATTTAGAACTTAAATCGAGAGGCTTAATTTAGAACATTTGTTCTATTTTGTGTAAAATAGCTTTTAAATAATTTAAAATCAACGAATTATAAAATAGTTTTTTTTTATTATTTATTTGTTTTTAAAATTTAGTTTTGCTGCGTACCTTACTTTAAATATGTTTTTTCGTTTTTTAATAAAATAGAACATTTGTTCTATTTTTAAATTTCATACACCAATAAACCATTTTTCATTCGAGGCTCAAAGAATGTTGATTTGGGTGGTAATATACCGTTAGAATCAGCGACTTGTTGTAAATCTTCAAATTCAACTGGATATAAGCAAAAACATACCCCCTCGCCGAAAAATCGGGACAGGTCAGTATTCTGTGTCTCTGAGTACGTTTCTATATCGTCTATCGATTTAGTCCCATCCAAATAAACGACACGTTTATCTGTCCGAATATTTTTAATACCTAAAATAGGTTTTAAAACTTTTTCATTAAGCATGTGCACATCCAATAGCACAAACCCGTCTTCAAATCCCTTCAATTCTGATTTTCTCCAATTGAGTTGAAACCATTTTCCCTCTAAAAACATCGTCAACTCAAATTTAGCGTAAGGTTTTACCCCTTTATTCAGCACTTTTACTTTAAAAACTTGCTGAAGTTTATCCAAAAACTCATCGGAAGTCAAGCCATTTAAGCCTCGGATATATCTATTTTGCTCTTTTATTTTCAGTTCCTGAATGGGGAAATAAGCGGTTAGCATGTGTTTGCTTTTTTCAGTTTTCAGTTTTTCATGTAAGGCAGTAAAACTTGCGGAGCGATGATGCCCATCCGCAATATAGGAATGAGGTATTTTATCTTTAAAAATTTGTTGTATTTGTTGAATAATTTTAGGCTCAGTTATTTGCCAAAAACGGTGTTTTTCATTGCCTAATTCAATCACATAAAACTTTTTATGGTCATCTATGTACTTAAAAATCAGTTCCTGAAGCTCCGATACTGAGGGGTAAGTCAGCAGCACCGGTTTAATAGCTGCACCTCGTTTTTGAAGGAGACCGCTCTGTAAATCCTCGTTTGTGGTGATTGTTTTTTCATGCTTGCGCATATTTCCGTCAAAATAATCTGCAATATCGGTGCAAGCTATGATACCCGTAAACTTCTGTTTTTTACTGTTTTTTATTTGATAAATATAAATAGCTTCCTCTTTAGCTTCTTTAAAAAGCCCTTCTTGCGCATATTCATCATATCGAAGTTTTACGGTATCG
>JANMYC010001224.1:0-1608 GCA_031381715.1 Saprospiraceae bacterium | reverse complement strand
AACCCAGTGCAATCCAAACTGCTTTTTACCTATAATCCATTAGATACGATTGAGGATAATGACTTGACGGCTGCTGAAATCTACGCCATGCGTTTAAATGCCCAACTCGCCGTACTGAGTGCGTGCCAAACGGGCTATGGTAAAATAAATAGGGGGGAAGGCGTTATGAGTTTGTCGCGGGCATTCGCCTACTCGGGTGTTAATGCTACGGTTATGAGTCTATGGAGAGTTGCTGATTTTTCTACCCGTGAAATCATGGTTGAATTTTATAAAAACCTTAAAAAAGGGCAAAGTAAAGACGAAGCATTACGCAATGCCAAGCTGTCTTATCTCGATAATCACCCTCAAGATGAATTGAAAAACCCATACTATTGGGCAGGTTTTGTGGCTGCGGGTAATATGAGTGCGATGGATATGATGGATACGAGTATGATTCGGTGGATAGGTGTGGGCTTTTTAGCTTTTATTGTGGGTTTGATACTGTATGTACGAGGATATAAAAAGTAAATCATTATTAATTTTAAAAGTAAGCCTTCACGGATTGATAAAAATCCATGGAGGCTTTCTTTTTTGAATCAGTTGAAAAATGTTAAGGTATTTGAAATACTTATACTATACATTAAAGAACATCTGAATACACCATCATTATGAAATGCCCAAAGAGAAAAATGATATCTTAACCCCAATCATTATCGTGGTAGAAAGCGACCCAACAAAACACCACTTTTGGCAAAATCAGTTCAAAGATACTGAGGGGGATGCTTTTATTGGCATTTATGACAATATAGAGCAGGCTATATCCACTTTAGAAGATATACAAACGACCTGTATAGCCCCTAAAAACACCTCTCAGTATGAACTGACAAAAAGAGAAAAGGAGGTTTTGTCTCTACTTTCAAAAGGTTTTTTATATAAAGAGATTGCTGTGAATTTAAATATCACTTTAGGCTCTTTGAAGCAATATATTCATTTTATTTATAAAAAACTGGAGGTGTCCAATAGGACTGAGGCTTTAAATAAGTATAAAAACCCTAACAAAAGTTAGTAGCGTATGGCTTAACAAGCTCAAATTATAGTGTTATTTTTGTTATTCAAAATATTGAAATATTGTTTTTGTTTTAACCTTAAAAATGATTAGCCTTTAACTGTATGAAAATGAATTAACCACTAAATCTTCTAATTAGTCCATAAAACCTATTCATCTATCAATTGCTCTTGTGTAACTGTGTACATCAAGAGACGGAATTTTTATGTTTCAAATACTGATTAAATAATTACAAACCCCAATTTTCAAAAGTAAACTGTAAGATTAGTATGAAAAATGTTTACATGATTTTGTTGACCCTTTTTATTTCTAATGGTATAATCAAAGCCCAAATTCGTTGGGATAGTGCCTCATTACACGTAAATAAATTATTCCCTTATGGCATATCAGCCGTCAACAGCAACGTAGCTTGGACTATGACATGGGGCGGAAATTTTACCGTTTCGCCCTGGCGATTTGTGGATACTGCTCATCATTTTAGCCGAACGATTGATGGTGGCCGCACATGGACAAGTGGCGTATATCCTTTCATGGGTAATGGATACACGCCCAAAATTTTTGGT
>JANMYC010001217.1:0-4098 GCA_031381715.1 Saprospiraceae bacterium | reverse complement strand
ATCAATATGTTTTTATTGCCACAAGTAAATGTACCCATTTTAGGCGTGGTTGAAAATATGGCGTGGTTCACACCAGAAGAATTGCCCGATAATAAATACTATATTTTTGGTCAAGGAGGAGGTAAAAAGCTGGCTAAAATGTCCAATACCATGCTTTTAGGTCAAATTCCGCTTATCATGGGCATCCGTGAAGCGGGTGATTTGGGCAAACCCATCATTGCGCACAACGAACCCGTTACTAAAAGGGCGTTCATGGAAGTGGCTCAAAATGTAGCCCGTCAAGTGGCTATGCGCAATGATATGTTGGAACCCACTCAAAAAGTTAATGTGCAAATTTAAGTTTCCGAATCATCAAATAATTGACAGCAATTTCGCATTTGGAAATTTTAAACCCAAATTCACAATTACTTTTAAAACAAAAAGCCCCCTCAGTATTTGAGTGGGCTTTTTGTTTATTAAAAATGCTGATAAAGTTACAAATCTTCTCCCTCGCCTTCCCATTTTGCAATCACCACAGTAGCCAAGCAGTTACCTAACATATTGACGCCAGTGCGTACCATATCCATCAAAACGTCAACTCCTAAAATGAGGTAAATCGGCCATTCTGGAATACCAAATTGTCCAATTGTGCCCATTAAAATAATCAAAGACGCTCTTGCAACACCCGCCACACCTTTACTCGTCAATAATAAAACCAAGAGCAAAGTCAATTGCTCACCGATGGATAGGGCAATGGAATGGTCAGTCGCCTGCGCCACAAACACAGCAGCACAACTCAAATAAAGTGTCGTGCCATCCAAATTAAAACTCATGCCCGTTGGTAACACAAAGGAAACAATACGGCGAGGCACACCATATTTTTCAAGGGCTTCCATAGCGGGACCTAAAGCAGCTTCACTCGATGCAGTGCTGAATGCAATAGAAACAGGCGTTTTGGCAGCTTGCCAAAACTTCCGAACATTGATTTTCATAAACCACACTATTGAGCCAAATACTATGACAATAAACGCTATTAAAGCCATGTACAAAGTCCCAATCAGTTTAGCCATAGGAATAAAAACGTCCAAACCCATCGCAGCCACAGCCGAAGCCATTGCGCCTAAAACTCCAAATGGAGCAAAATACATCACTATATTCGTGAATTTGAACATGACTGCCGTGAGCGTTTCACAAGCAGAAACCATTTTTTTACGGTGTTCCTCACCCGCTGCACTCACGCCCAAGCCAAATAAAATACTGAAAACTACTACTTGTAAAACTTGATTTTCGGCAATAGATTTGGCGATATTTTCGGGGAAAATATGCAAAATAAGGTCTTTCCAATCTTGCTTAGGGGGTGTATCAGCAATTTTTTTAGCGGAAACAAAAGTCGTTTGAAGAGAATCTATACCCCTCAGTATAACGCCTTGTTTGAGGCTATCGGGCGCACTTTCATACTCGTTGATTATCTTTTCAGTCCTATTGACCACCATCGGAGCGGCTACATCTTTCCAATCTTTTTTGACACTGGAAGCTTTTGATTGCAGTTTTTCAGCTTTCTCCTTACTAATACGCGGATCATCACCTGCCTTGGTCAAGTTGATGGCTAAAAGTCCAAAAACCAAAGCCAATGAAGTGACTGCAATAAAATAGCTAAAAGCCTTTGCCCCCATTCTCCCCACTTGAGCCGAATCGCCATGACCGGCGATACCCACTACCAACGTAGCAAAAAGCAGTGGTGCAACAATGGTTTTTATCAGTTTTAAAAAAATTTTACCTAAAATATCTAAATTTATAGCAAACTCTGGGACTAACCACCCCAATAAAGCCCCTAAAACCAAAGCGGCTAAAATCCAAAAGGTGAGACTTGGTTTCTTCATATAATTTGATTTCTGATTTAAAAATTGGTTTGATTTCTATTTCCGAGCGTCAAGATAATAATAATGTGGCATTTTAAATAGTTGGACTAAAATAATAGCTGTGTTTTCGTATTTTAGTCTTTAATTAGCGTACAAATATCGTCATTAAAAGGCTGTTTATCCATAACCGCATTTTGAAGTGAATTTAAGCAATACTTTCGTTGTTATAATGAGTATAAGAATGTTTCGAAATTTTACTTTTATCTTTCTTAAAATATACCTTTTCACCAATATCTAATTTCGTTTTTTAAAAAATTAAATAATTACAAATTATGAATAACTTTAGAAAAACCATCCTTTGTGGCGCTGCCAGTTTGCTGTTTTTAGTATCTTGTAAAAATGCCTCCAACCTTTCTGATAGCATCACCGCTATCCCGAAAGATGCCACTTCAGTTTCTGCCATTAATATTCAAAGTTTGATGCAAAAAGCTGATTTTGAATCCGTTAAAAATATGGATTTTTATAAAGAAATGGTCAGCGAAGCAGATCAAAAGAATCCAGCAATGTCAGAAATTTTAAAAGATCCTAAAAAATCTGGAGTTGATTTATCCAAAAATATCTATTTCGTTCAAGATGTAGACCTCATGTCGGACTTGGGTGCTGGAAATAAATCTGTTTTTTTGATGTCCATTGCCGATAGTAAGGCGTTTGAAGCCATGTTGCAAAATGCAAAAGCAGGTGATGTTCAAACCAAAGACGGAGTGAAGTATATTTCAATGAAAAAAGAAGGCGAAGTCACCGATGAAAATGGTTATAAAATCAATTACAGCAATGATGGATTGGTGGCTTGGAACGAAAAAATGGCCGTTTTAGGGTCATCTACTGAGGGGGATACCTTTTTGAAATATTTCAAAACAAAATCAGAAGAATCCATCGCTCAAAATGAAAATATGCGGTCATTGATGGGTTCGAGCCATGATATGTACACTTTCGTTTCTTTTGATAAATACGCCGATAATATTCAAGCAAAGGCTGCGGCAGGTGCCATGAATATTGACCCAAAAGCCTTAAAAGGCAATTATATTACGGGGTATTCTGATTTTGAAAAAGGTCAAATCGTCTCAAAATCTGATTTCAAAATCAATAAAGACATCTCAAAAGATTGGGGGCTTTTATTTAAAAACAACGTCAAAACTGACTTTTCTAAGTATTTAAATGGTCAAAACTTGGGTTTTGTGCTCACCATGGGCTTGGATATGAAAGGTTTAAAGGAAATTATCAACGCCAATCCGCAATTCCGCATGGCGACTAAAATGGGTGAAGGCACTTATAATTTTTCAATTGACGACCTTTGTAAAGCCCTTGATGGCGATATGGTCATCGCGGCTTCACCTACCGATAAGGATGATAAATGGTCGGGCATGATGGGTTTCAAAGTGAGCGATAAGCCTTCGGTTCAAAAACTGTTGGATGTATTGGTGAAAGAAGATGTGATTTTAAAAGAAAGCGATAATACCTACCGTTTTGCGAAATTTGCCGAAGATATGACCAAATCGTACGTGGATGAAAGCAAAATCCAATTCGTAGATGACGTTCTCTTCGTTGGCGACAATGCAACTATCAGCAGCTTGAATGGAAAAGGTTCCGTCAACAGTGATATAAAAGACGTTTTAAATAAAAATATCTTCGGTATGTACGCCAATTTCAATAAATTATTGATGTTTTCAGAAGATGTAAAAGACCCTGAATTCACCGAAATGAAAATGATGATTGGCAATAAATCGGGTGAAGGCGTTGTAAAAATGAAAGATGCCAACGAAAACAGCCTAAAGTCACTGATGAAAGCAATCAATAAAATGTATTTGAAAAACAAGGAAAATAAAGATAAAATAAAGGAAGAAACCAAAGAAACGGAAACTAAAGAAAGTATCTAAACCGATATTTAGCATCCGATTTACAGAATCGTTCAGTCATTAAAAAGCACAATCAGAGTTTTACTTTGGTTGTGCTTTTTTAATGTTTTTTAGTAACGCATAAAAATAAAATAACTATCTCAAAAAACATGAATCGTTGCTTGTCAACACTTTTACATTTTATATTTAGTATTTTACATTTTGCGGTTTACTTAGTATGTTTGTTCAAAATTGCTTAGCTACACAGTCGCTTACGCTCCTTTTAGCCACTGATTACACTGAAACCGACTGATTTTACACTGATTTTAAAAAAAACTACGTATAAATCAGCGTAAAATCAGTCGGTT
>JANMYC010001164.1:0-1773 GCA_031381715.1 Saprospiraceae bacterium | reverse complement strand
GTCAATCAAAATGGCATCCCACTCGTAAATAGCTTCTTCAACTGCAATGTTAGATGGAGGTGTCAAGCAAGGGATGTCATTTGGAATCACTCTTTGCCTTATTAGTATTGGTTGGATGATGGGCTGTCTGTCGTTATTACTGCCAAAAAGTTGAGGCCCATTATCAGTATTTAAATAAATGCCAATGTAAGCAGGATTATCAAAATCAGCGTTTGGGCGGGCATTGATAATGTCCTTATACATTTTCATCGTGAAACGGTATTGTATCTTGTTTCCCGAACGAGCTAAATATTCATAAGTAATAGAACCACCAACAATGTGACTCCCTTTCAGTAAAAAGGGAATCAGTATGAGTAAAAAGATAAAACCGTATGAGTTTGGCTGTTTGTTCATTATACTTACTTTTATAATTAAAATCTTGATAAGTAAAAGTAAAAAATTGGGTAAAGCACATACTTTCCCAAATATATGAATAAACAACGGAATTTAAAATAAGTTGGATGCCTTGATTTTTAAATAAATGAAAACTTTTACGCTATTTGTTCTAAAATATCCTCATAAACCAGTGACTTCTCTACGGATTTAGGCAACGGACCAAAATGTGTTAGTTTTAATTCAGCCATTCGTCTGCCCGCTTTCGCAGATTCAAATACAGAATGATTATCTAACCGTGCTGTTAAATAACCCGACCAAAAGGCATCGCCCGCCCCCGTTGTGTCTTTTACGTCAATTGGGCGAGTAGGTATGAATTCCGAACCTTTATCATGGGCAACTAAACAACCATCACCACCCAAAGTCATACAAACCTCCTTAGCCCCCAAACTTAAAAAATGTTTTGCAGCAGCTTCAGCATCAATTAATTTATTGCCATAAAGTCTCTCCCAATCCACTTCACTACATTTCACCAAAGCCCCATAACTACAAAATTCAGCCACAATTCGTTGAGCTTCCTCTTGGTTGTCCCAAATTTTTTTTGCGTAATTCACATCGATACTGATTTGAGCACCTAACTTTGCGGCGTCTCGTGCACCCCTCAGTATATTGGCTTGCGCCGGCTTTTTACTGAGTGCAAAACAAGTGGTATGAAATATTGAAATATCGCTAAGCAGTTTTTTATTAAGTTGCCCTAAAGTGATTTGGCAATCGGCACCCCGATACGCTTCAAAATTACTGACATTTTTAGAGCGCGTTACGAGTATCAAGGTCGTCGGAGCTGAAACTTGACGCATTGATTTCGTTTCTAAACCCAGTTGTTTGACATAATTCATGAGGTAATGCCCCATATCGTCAGTGCCTACAGTGGCTACCAAACGCACATGATTGCCCAATCTTTTCATATTCATGCAAAGGTTAGCAGGGCTACCGCCGGGGATACGCTTGAACAGTTCCGCTTCATCCATTGTTTCAGCGAAGTCAGTTGAAATCATATCAATGAGCAACTCCCCGACACTGAGGATGTCAATTTTTTTATTCCGCATACATTCTTGTTGTTAAAAATACAAAATTTCAGTTACATTCTTAAGAACAAAATTCTACAATTTCATTGATATTATAGTCATTATTTTATTAAAAACCGTACAATTATTTTACAAATCAAAAAAAATCGTTTATGCCTGACCAAATTATTAAAACCATCAATCCTTTTAATCTTGAAACAATTGCCGAATACCCTTATTTCACCCCTCAAAACTTAAATAAAAGCATTAAAAATGCCGAAATTGCTTTTAAAAATTGGAAAAAAGTCCCGTTTAAAACCAAGAGCAATTTAATGCT
>JANMYC010001128.1:0-2001 GCA_031381715.1 Saprospiraceae bacterium | reverse complement strand
GGTACTGCGGTAGCTTACGGTACGGATGTGACGCATATTTTTGAAAAATCAGGTGGTTACGTCGTCCGATTGACTATAACGGATACGATGGGCTGCCAAAACATAAATTTTATTAAGCAAAGGGTACGGGTTTCCCCTCGTCCAACTTTTAAATTGGGTAGCATTCCTTCCCAAATATGCGCTGGCACGGAGGTGAGATTAAAAGGAAAATCTGGCGCAATTGATACTTCATTTCAAGTTTCTTCTACTCAAAATCAAGAAAGTTTCCAGTTCGGCGGTGTTCGTTCTGGAAGATTGTTTATCCCAGATATACCTTCTAAAGAATATAAAACCAGTCTTTATTTCTCTGATTTTGGTCCCGGTCAGACTTTGACGAATATCAATGATTTTTTAAGTGTTTTTGTCAATATGGAACACTCTTGGGCAAGGGATTTGGAAATAAAATTGGTTTGCCCTAATCGCCAAAGCGTTATTCTTCATAAATATGATGTTACTACCCGTAACGTCAATGAGTTATATATTGGCATTCCGAATAATAATGATGCAGTATTTGCGGGTGCAGTGAATGATTCTACGCAAAATCCACCTGGAAGAGGTCTTCGTTATGATTGGACGCCAACGGGTGCCAGAACTTGGCGTTCTTATACAACGCCTAACCCATTCAGCTTGCCTGCGGGCAAATATAAATCAGATGGAGCTTTGACTGGCTTGGTGGGTTGCCCTTTGAATGGAGAGTGGTCATTAGTCGTAAAAGACCAATTTGAGTACGACAATGGTTGGATATTTGCGTGGGGTATTGATTTTGCTAAAAATCTCTATCCATCTATTGAAACATTCACTCCTAAAGTTACCGAACATGGTTGGGTCAAGAACGATTATATAACGACTCAATATTCGGTTGATTCCATGGTTGTTCGACCTCGGAACGCAGGAACGGCTTCATTGACCTACCGAATTAAAGATAATTTTAATTGTGTTTTTGATACTACATTAAAAATCAACGTGTTACCACCAACAAGTCCATTGTGTATGACTTGTAATTTGGATACTTTATTTAAATCATTGAGAGATACAACTGTATGTAACAGTGGTGGTGGTGTTAGATTGGATAAAAGCCCAACTGGTTCAATTAAGCAATCAATCACATTTGATGCTTTCCCAAATCAAGAAATGGATGCCACAACGGCTTCATTGCTTGCACCATACGTTTCAACTTTAACAATAAGCGATATATTTCCTGCGACCGTAACCGACCCCCTCAGTCAAATTGACTCAGTTTGCATTGATTTAGGGACTTTTGTGCCGGGTGATATGGTTTTTGAGTTGCGTTCTCCTTCAGGTCAATCCATTCAATTATTCAATCAAAGAGGTGGCATTGGCACTTCATTGAATAACCTTTGTTTTTCGCCTAAAGCGACTAGACAAATTTCAACAGCTTTACCGCCTTTTTCGGGCTCATATCAGCCAGAGGGTGGTGTCACCACTTGGAACGGTCTGATAGGCTCAACGCTGAATGGTAAATGGGATTTATTGGTCAGCGATGCGAGAGGACCCAATAAAGATACCCTCAGACGCTGGTCTATTACTTTTAAAAATCAAAATGGTTTAAAATATTCATGGTCGCCTACAACAGGTTTATCATGTACAGATTGTCCTAATCCAACCGCAAATCCGAGTGTAACGACTACATATACCGTTACGGTAAAAGACAGTTTGAATTGCACTCATATTGATGATGTCGTTATCAACATCATAGATAGCTTGGCAGCACCCAATTTATCTGCCCAAAATGTGAATTTCACTTTCATCATTTTTGGCTGGGAAGCAGTGACAGGTGCTACCGATTATGAAGTGAGTATTGATGGTGGTGCATGGATTTCGCCAAACGGTGCTTTATCGCATACTGTTCGCAATCTTAAAATTGGAGATACTGTTAATTTTAGAGTGAGAGCAAAAGGTCCTGCATCGTGTGGTGCAAGAATCAGTTCTCTAACTCAAACG
>JANMYC010001123.1:0-5662 GCA_031381715.1 Saprospiraceae bacterium | reverse complement strand
TCCAAAACCGCGGAAAACCCCGTAGGTGATATTTATGCGGGCTTGAATTATCCATTGGGTGTGGCTGCATTATGTCTTGTGATTGGCGTATTCTTCTTGCCGAATAAAAATGAAGAAAATGTGGAGGATTAATTAAAAATTAAGTTGAGGAATATATTTATAAATAGATAGTAATTCCACATTTGGAAAAAAAACATTCCTTTTTGTCATTCTGACCCCGAGGACTCGGGGGAAAAAATCTGTATTTTAAAAGTAAAATGGGTATTTTATAGTAAAATATTAGTATTAAGATTCTTTCCCCCGAGTCCTCGGGGTCAGAATGACAATAGAAACAAATGCGGAATTGCTGCTATTTATAACACCCCCTCAGTATAACACCTTAATTTTATTAAAAAATCAGATAAAAGGAAATGAATTGTTTTAACAATTAAAAATATCTAAATAATGGGTATCATTAAAAAAATAATAGGTGTGTTGTGCATGATTCTGGCTCCAGTATCCGCATACATGTTGACATCTAAGGGTTTTGAAAAAATGGCAGAAGCGTCTGCGGCAGATAAAACCAATGCCATCACGCAATGGTCAATCCTTATTCTTATCTTTTTACCAGTAATGGCGGGTTTGTTGATATTTGGTTGGTATGCTGTAAAAGGAGAGTTTGATGATGTAGTTTGAGTTTGATTAAAATTGTTTACAAAAATTGATTAAGAAATAAGATGCGTTTGAGAGACCATTTAGTTTTGATTTCTATTTGGTTGTGTTTCCGTTTTATGTGTATCAGGCGGTTATGTCCCTACTTATGTAGAGGATACTCTCGGCGGTGGAACTACTTTTGTGATGGAATTACCCATTGATTCTCTATAAAAACCTAAAGACAGCAATGCTAATGTAGTAAATGATACTTAATCAGTTGATTTTCAATTGATTCAATTGGTATATTTTGAAAAGCCCTTTCATGAATTGGATGCTTCCCAATAGGATTGCACCCCAAAACATGAGGCCAAAACCAGTTATCGTTCCAATGATGCCGCCGATGAACCACATCGTGCCGTAAACTATATCTCTAAAGCCTTTTCCTTTATTCGAATCTTCAATTTGGGATTGAATATTTTCAACTATAGAATTTGCGGTATGAGCATCTATACCCGTATTAATCAGAATATTGACCACTTCTATTGAGCTTCTTTTTTCCTTGACCAGGAGAGTAGTCGCAAAAACACTAATATGCTTTATTAATACATCTTGATTGCCTTTGTTGATTTCCATAATGTCTAACTAATTGAAAATAAGAGATATATGATTTAAATTCGGTTATAATGTCAATTAGGGTATCACTAAAAGTTGTTATTTAATGTACCAGATAAATGCTAAAAGGGTGCGGTTAATCGAAGTGAATACTTGGTACAATTCTTTTAAACCAAATATTATACCCAAAAAACTCTAAGTAATAACCGATAATATTACGGAAATATTGTATAAATAAATAAATACATTGCATATTTTTTAATGAAAAAGTTCTTTGTTTTCATAAAAAATCATAATTTTATATCGTACAAACTGAAACAACATTCATTTTTATTTTGATTACCCATAGGTGCAAAGCTCAACTAAAGTAAAGAAAATTCTTCTCGTTGATGATGAACCCAATATATTAGCCCAACTACTTATTAAGGCTTTAGCCGCTAATTTTCACTAATTAAAGTTTAGGTTAACGGCCAAAGCCTTTGGTTATTATTTGGCATTCCCCATGCTAAAGCATTGGGTTAATAGATAATTTAGGGACAAAGTAAAAAATAAACTACCCAAATTGACTATTATATTTTCTTTAATCAAGGCAAATTTTTTGAGAAATAATGGATTATTTAAAAGAAATTTAACGCAGAGTAAAGGAAATAGAATTGTTAAGTTGGGTAGTTTATTTTTTACTTTGTCCCTTACTTTAAAACTGCATTAAATTATTGATATTCAAACATTTAGATATTATTATTATTTATTGCACAGTAGTTTAGATTCGATATAAAAATTTTAAAAAAAACACTTTTCTAAAATAAAATTTTGCTGCACTTTTAAAGTGAATTTTTTTTCTGAAAACCAATGCAACTATATAGATTGTTATATATTTTAGCAACCGAATTCATTTTGAGAACTAAACAACCTTGAAAAATACTCCTTTGTCCCTAACGTATTTTCTTTTCCTAAAAAGAAACTCTCTATCCAATCATTTCAAAAGAAACAAATAATGAGTAATTTAATCAAATCCTTCCCGCAATATAAAAAGGAGTATGCTCGCAGCATTAAAGACCCAGAAGGATTTTGGGCTGAACAAGCAGACGGTTTTGAATGGCATAAAAAATGGGATAAAGTTCTCGATTGGAATTTTATTTCACACGATGTCAAGTGGTTTGAAGGGGGTATGACCAATATTTCTGAAAATGCCCTCGACCGCCACCTTGAAAAAAATGGTGACAAACCTGCCATTATCTGGGAGCCCAACGACCCCAATGACTCAGGCATCACCCTCACTTATAGCCAATTGCACGCGAAAGTGTGTCAATTTGCCAATGTTTTAAAAAATAATGGTATTGAAAAAGGCGATCGTGTGTGTATTTATATGCCGATGCTGCCAGAGTTAGCCATTGCGGTTTTGGCTTGTGCGCGCATCGGGGCGATTCACTCGGTGGTATTTGGCGGCTTTTCTGCCAATGCTTTGGGCGACCGTATTACCGATTCGGAATGTAAAATGGTCATCACCAGCGATGGTGCTTACCGTGGCAATAAGGAAATTAAACTCAAAGATATTGCGGATGAGGCGATGGCGAATACCCCCTCAGTAAAAACAGTGATTGTATATAAACGCATCAATTGTTTTGTCCACTGGAATGAAGGGCGAGATAAATGGTGGCACGATGAAATGAAAAATGCCTCTACGTACTGTCCCGCTACGCCAGTGGAGAGCGAGCACCCGCTTTTTATTCTCTACACGTCGGGTTCTACGGGCAAGCCTAAAGGTGTGGTTCATACCACTGCGGGTTATATGGTTTATACCCAATACACTTTCAAACAAGTTTTTCAAGTCGGTGCAAAAGATATTTATTGCTGCACGGCGGATATTGGGTGGATTACTGGGCACTCATACATCGTTTACGGTCCACTTTTATCGGGAGCTACAACAGTTATTTTTGAAGGCATTCCCACTTGGCCCGATGCAGGTCGCTTTTGGGATATGGTGGATAAATTAAAAATTAATCAATTTTACACCGCTCCAACGGCTATTCGCTCATTGATGGGGGCTGGTTTACAATATGTTGCGCCTTATTCACTGTCTTCGTTAAAAGTTTTGGGTTCAGTAGGCGAGCCCATTAATGAAGAGGCTTGGCAATGGTATTATCGGTACATTGGTAAAAGCCGCTGCCCACTTGTTGACACTTGGTGGCAAACCGAAACGGGAGGTATCATGATTTCACCATTACCAAACGTCACGCCACTAAAACCTACAATGGCAACATTGCCTTTGCCGGGCATTCAACCCTGCTTACTTGACCTAAGTGGTAAAGAGATAGAAGGCAATAATGTAGAGGGTTTATTATGCATCAAATTCCCCTGGCCTGGCATTATTCGCACCACTTGGGGTGACCATGAGCGGGCTCGTCAAACTTATTTCGGACCCTATCCAGGCTACTATTTCACGGGTGATGGTTCAAAACGGGATGAAGATGGCTATTACCGTATTATTGGTCGTGTAGACGATGTTATGAATGTTTCAGGTCATCGAATCGGTACGGCTGAGGTCGAAGATGCCATCAATAAGCACTCATTTGTGGTAGAATCTGCGGTAGTGGGTTATCCGCACGACATCAAAGGGCAAGGCATTTATGCCTTTGTGATATGCGATAGAGCGGTTCACAGTGAAAAAGCCTTCAAAGATGAAGTCATTATTGAAATTAATAAACAAATTGGCCCCATCGCACGACCTGATATTATTCAAATTGTTCCGGGTTTACCAAAAACGCGCTCAGGTAAAATCATGCGCCGTATTTTACGTAAAATAGCCGAAGGCGATGTCTCCAACTTAGGCGATATTTCGACATTGCTCGACCCTGCAATAGTTGAAATCATCAAAGATGGTGCGCCAACGCTTAAAAAATAAAATGATTTGTTGAATTGCTATATTGTTTTGACTATTATTATTGCGGTATTATTTTAAAACTATTAAAATGTACACGTTCAATTAGCAAAACAATACAACAATATAGCAATTTAACAATTCAAAATATGCAAAAGTCATTTTATTGGGCATTTTTAAGTGCTACATTTTTCATGGGCGCATCATTTGTGTCGAGTAAAATTTTACTGAAAACGATACCACCGTTTACGCTCGTAGGATGGTATTTTTTACAGATCCAACCGCCGTCAACCATCGAAGACATCACCGTTTTGGATGAGTTGGGTGAATTGATGGCTGAAAAAAACATCGGAATTGCTTTTATTAAAAAAGAGTAAGTCAATGTTTAAAAATAAAAATTAAGTGCATAATAAATTTGCCAAAATAGGTGCAGCGCACTGACATAGTTGTAGAGATAAACCAAGAAGGAAGAATCAAGGTGCAGCGCACCGAAATATAAACACAAAATAGAGATATTACGGTGCGCTGCACCTTTAAAAATTGGTAAATTTGTTATGCACTCTAAAAATTATAACCCCCTCAGTAAAAAGCCCTAAAATACTGAGGGGTATTTTTTTACTCAACTAAAATCTCATTATGCGGTAAGGCATATTTATCTTTCAGCACGCTTATCAAAATAGAATCACCTTTTTTACACTTTGATAAAATAGTTTGAATGTCAATTTTTGTAAAAGATACTTCCGAATAGGAGAGAAGTGTCTTAGTACTTCCGTCTTTTATCGTTACTTTAAAACCTATTTGCTCTTCGGCTCGCCATTTATCATTTTCAAAAATAGCGGTGCTGACTGTTAATGTCCCCTTTGCATTGGCTTTCAATAGGCATTTACCATTTGGAGAATAATCATCAACCACCATTTTTTGATTTAAAAAAATGGCTGAACACTCACTGAATTTCTTCTGAGCCGATAAATCCGTTTTTAAAAAGAAAACTAAAAAAACGGCGGCAACTATATGTTTAAATTTCATTTTAAATTGCTTTAAAAAATTGATTATCAATGTGTTAAGTAACGCTTAAAAATAAATATACTATTTTGAAATTATAAATCGTTGGTTATCAACACTTTTACATTTTAAATTTAATATTTTAAATTTTGGGGTTTACTAAGTATGGTTTAGCATCCAAAATTATTCACTATTTTCAATATTCTTTTGGCTCTCCAATCTTCAATTTTTGTCGGTTTGATAATCAACACATCGCCATTTTGGCTAAATTTTAAAATATCTGAGATTTCAATTTTTGTCAATTTTTTATTTAAAAAGCGCATTTTAGCATCGCTCAATATTTTACCATTCCGACGGATAGATACATAAAATGGAATTGCTTGTGCTTCACTTGTCTCTGGTTTGCCTTTTACAACGGTTAAAATACCCGTGGTACTGCCATCAAAAGTGCCATAATTCAACATTTTACCATTGATTAGAAGTGGATTAGCGTGAATATTACTCGTCAGTACATTGCGCTCGAACTCATTGTCTTGC